>DATAMS010000383.1:0-12882 GCA_036260495.1 Thermoanaerobaculia bacterium | reverse complement strand
GCGTCTCTACACCGCGCAGGAACGTCTCCGCCTCCTCGCCACCGGCATGCAGCGCGCGCTCGACCTCGGCGACCGCGCCCGCCGCATGCTCGACGTCCGCGAGATTTCGAACGTCACCGCCGCGCAATGGGAGGACGAGTCGATCGCTGCCGAGGGGCAGCGTCTCGATCTCGAATTGCAGAGGCTCGAAGCGGAAACGCACGTCAAGCAATTGATCGCGGATACGTCTTCGGATCCGATCGAGGTCACGATCGACATCGACAACATTCCCTCGGACGCGCAGCCGCAACGCGCGACGGAGAACCGCGCCAGCCTTCTTTTTCAACGCCGCGAGCTTGCTGCGGAGGAAGCCGAGGCCGCGCGCCGCACGCAGGTGCTGCTGTCCGGCTTTGGCGGTGTTGCCTCGGTCGGCGGCGGCCGGCAATACGGCCTTTATGGCGTGCGGATGAGCGTCGGACTGCCGATGTTTGACGCGACCGCGCGGCGTCACGCTGCCGAGGCGCGATTGGAAGCGGAGGAATCGCGAATCGATCGCGACGTCGCCGAGGAGCGCGTGCGCCGAGAGCGCGACTCGCTTGCGATGAATGCCGTCGCGTTGCGGAAGCGAATCGCGTTGCTGATGCAGGCGGCCGATGTCTCGCGGCAGCGCGAAGAGTCGACCACGCGTCTCGTTTCCGCCGGTGTTCGTTCAGCCGCGGAAGAAGCGCGTGCGGCGGCGGATCGCACGCGGCGCGAGAGCGACCTCCTCGCGGCGCGCGTCGATCTCTGGAAAGTCGCGCAGCTCATGCATCGCGAAGGAGTGACGGAGCCGCAGCTCGCGGCGGCGCGGTGAAGCGATGAGCGAGATCTCCGTGCTCATGACGACCGAGGGAACGTATCCGTACGGCGCGGGCGGTGTGAGCACCTGGTGCGACGCGCTGCTGCGCATGACTCCCGAGGTTCGCTACACGCTGCTGCCGATCATGATGAACCCGCACATCGAGTCGAAGTTTCATCCGCCGGCGAACGTGCAGGGCGTGATCAACGTGCCGTTGTGGGGCATCGAAGAACCGGCGGAGTTCACGGCTAACGCTCCGTTCGCCGAGTTGTACGAGCGCAAGCGCCGCACATCGGATTCCCAAATCCAGCGCGAGTTCGTCCCCATCTTCCGGCGCTTCCTCGATTTCGTGAACGGCGGCGCGGACCCGGCGGGGTTCGGAGAGGTGCTCGTCGAGATGGAGGACTTTTTCACGGTCTGCGATTACAACGAGACGATGAAGTCGCGGCCGGTCTGGCGCGCCTTCTGCGACGTCATGCAGGCGTTCAGCCGCCGCGTCGCCGAGGCCTTGCCGGAAGCGGCCAGAGCGCATCAGCAACCGTCGCTCTTCGATCTCACGGAGAGTCTTCGCTGGCTGTATCGATTCCTCATCATCCTCACCGTCGCGCCGCCGCAGACCGACGTCACGCACACGACTGCCGCGGCCTTTTGCGGCATCCCGTGCATCACCGCCAAGGTGCGCTACGGCACGCCGATGATCGTTACCGAGCATGGCGTCTATCTGCGGGAGCAGAATCTGTTTCTCTCCCGCTTCCGGCGTCTCTTTTTCTGCAAGCAGTTTCTGCTCAACCTCATCACCGCAGTGGTGCGGGCGAACTACTTTCACGCCGACGTGGTGGCTCCCGTTTGTCACTACAACACGCGGTGGGAGCTGGCGCACGGAACGCCGCCGCACAAGATTCGCGTGATCTACAACGGAGTCGATCCCGATCTTTTCGCGCCGGCTGCGAAGCCGGAGGTCTCGCCGCATGTCGTGGCCACCGCGCGCATCGATCCGCTCAAGGACATCGAGACGTTCCTGCGCGTGGCGGCGCGTGTGCGCGAGACGCATCCCGAGGTGCGCTTCACCGTTTATGGATCCGTTGCCGATAAGGAGTACTACGAGCGTTGTCTGCAACTGCGCCGCGAACTGAACCTCGTCGATTTCGTGACGATGGGAACCGCAGTTAGCGACGTTGCCGGTGCGTATGCCGGCGCTGACATCGTGCTGCTGACGAGTAACTCCGAGGCGTTTCCGTACTCGGTGATCGAAGCGATGTCGTGCGAGCGGCCGGTCGTTGCCAGCGACGTTGGCGGTGTTCGTGAGGCGCTTGAGGATTGCGGCATTCTCGTGAAGCCGCGCGACATCGACGCGTTCGCGGCCGCGGTGACGCAGCTCCTCGACGATCGCGTTCTTCGCGCACGCCTCGGGCGCCGCGGACGCCAGCGCGTTCTGGAGGAGCTCCGTCTCGATCAGAGCGTGGCGTCGTATCTCGATCTCTACCAGACGCTGGCAGCGCAGAAGGCGGCGGCATGACCGCGGACGTTCTCGGCCAGGAGGTCATCGACCGCATCGGCATGCCGAAGGATGCCTGGGAGATCGCCGCGCAACTCGAAGTGATGGGACTGCGCGACGAGGATGCGCGCAATCGTTACGCCGCGCTCGATCTGTTCGAGCTGGCGCGCGTCATCGATCGCCGCTTCCGTTCCGGCGTGTATCCATTCGTCGTCGAGGGCGAAGATCCGGTCCCACATCGCAATCGCGTGCTGCGATTTCTGCGCCGGTATCTCGCCGGAATCGTCTTCGCGATGCCGATGGCGCTCCAGGCTGCGACGATGCTGCTGTGGGGCTACGGCATCTGGGGCGCCGTCGATCTCGAGCTCACGCAGGGCAGCGCCATCGCACTCGGTTTCATCGCCAGCTACATCGTGGCCGGCGGATTCTCGCAGTCGATCGTGCGCCGCGGACTCTTCTACATCTATCAAAAGGAGGAAGTGCTGGCGCGATGGGCGGCGATGCGCGGCTGGTGGATCGCGGTGCGGACGATGCTGGTGCTGCTCGTTCCCGCGCTCCTGGCGAACGCGCTCTTTCGCATTCTGCCGTGGTCGATGGTGGTCGTCGCCGCCGCGTTTTACGCCGGACTCGGCGTCCTCTGGCTGAACTGGGCATTGATCTATTTAGTGCGCAAGTCGCACTGGTTCGTGATCGTGACAGCGATGGCGCTCGGCGCGGTCCTCTTCGCGGGAAAGGTGCTGCATCTCGCGCCGATCTTCGCCAACACGGTTGGTGTCATCACCGCGGACGTTCTCAGCTTCGCCGCCGCGTCGTGGCAACTCCGCCGCATCGCGCGCGGCCGTGCGGAGCCGGTCAATCCGCCGCGGCTGGTCGTTCTCGTCTACAGCACGTCGCGTTATTTCGTCTACGGTCTGCTGTTCAATGCCTTCCTTTTCGCCGACCGCGTGATCGCGTGGACGACGCCGGTGGGCCGCCAGGATTTTCCGCCCTATCCGTTCTGGCTGAGTGTCCGCTACGAGCTGGCGATGGATCTCGCGCTGGTCGTTGCGATCGTAATGAGCGGCGTGGTGGCGGTAACGATCGAGCGCTTTTCCGAAGAGCTGATCCCGATGGAAAAACGGACGCGCAGCGAGGCCGTGCGCGATTTCATCAACGAGCATCGCGACATCGGGCGGCGCGACGGGTACTGGCTCGTCGTAGCCGCCGTCATTGCCGTCGCTGCGGCAGTGGCGGTCTTCGCGGCGCTGCAGCGTGTGGCCAATCCCGTTCTGCACGAAGCGTTGATGGCACGCCCGACGATGGCTGTCTTCGCCGCCGCGACCATCGGCTACGTCTTCTTCATGTTCGCGGTGCGCAATCTCCTGCTTCTGCTGACGATCTCGCGCGTGCAGGACGCCGTGCGCAGCGTCGCCATCGCGCTCGTCGTCAACGTCATCGCCGGCTTCGTCTGCAGCCGCGCGTTTCATTACGCCGCCGCGGTGGCCGGCATGGTGGCCGGCTCCATCGTGATGATGCTGGTTGCCGGCCGCGCGGTGCGGCGGACGCTCGACGATCTCGATTACCACTACTTCGCGGCCTTCTGACATGTACTGGCTACTCGGCATCGACACGGTCTTGCGCATCGCGGCGGCGATGGCGCTGTTGTTCGTGATCGTGCCTGCGCTGGCGTGGAAGCGCCCCGCGCAGCTCGGACGCATGGAATGGTTCTGGTGGAACCTCGGCGCCGGTCTCACGCTGCTGACGCTGGCCGGACAGCTCTTCACGTTGCTGAACATCGCCAGCTTTCTGACCTACGCGATCCTGCTCGCCGCGATCATCCTTTTCTGCCGCGCCTATCGCCGCGGCATGGGTCCGGTGCAACTGATCGCCGGCGGTTATCGCGGAGTGATTCTCTTCGCGCTGAACGTCGCCGACGGACGCATCGACCTTCGCGCGCGGATCGAGACCGCAGCGCGCGACATCGCCCGGCGCATCTCCGCGCAACTTCGCAATCGCTCGCTCGCGGTGTGGGCTGCGATCATCGCCGTCGCCGCAGTCACTCGTTTCTACCGCCCGTTCGCTACCGCCAACCTCGGCTTCTCCGACACCTACGTTCACCTTTATCTGATGCGCCTTCTCGACGCGGGGCGGCAGGTCGATCCGGCGTGGGGTCCCTATCCGCGAGGCATGCACATGCTGCTGCTGGCCATCGAGCGGTTGACGAACGCCGATCCGATTCTGCTCATGAATTTTTTCGGCGCGTTCAGCGGCGTTCTGATCACGATCTCCGTAGCCTACGCCGCGCGCCGCGTCACGCGCAGCAACGTTGCCGCGTTCGTCGCCGGCCTCGCTTTCGCCACGATGATCGGCGGCGCCAGCCAATATCTGGTGATGGGCGGCAGCATCTCAACGGTCGATCGCACCTACGCACGCAGCATCCTGATGCGCTCGTATGCGGAGATGGACCCGGTGAACATGGGCGAGTTCGACGTCCTGTTCACTGCCTTCCAACGACAGACGTCGACTTTGCCGCAGGAGCTGGCGATTGTGCTGCTCTTTCCCGCCGCGCTCTTTCTGCTCGACTGGTTCCGCGAGCGCGACCGCTGGCGGCTCACCGGTTTCGCCGGCTGCACGGCCGCCATCGCCGCGATTCACTCCGGCGTCGTCGTGCCGCTGGCTCTGCTTTGTGCCGCCGCGGCTGTGGCCGCGCTGATCGAGCGAGTGACGAACGTGCGCGAGATCGCGCGCATCGCGCTTTCCGGCGCCGCCGCCGTTGCCCTCGGATCGACGTGGATTCTCGGCTTCATCCGCTACCACCATGCCGGCGGAACGGAAACCATCAGCGCCAACAGCCACGTTGGATCGACGGCGCTTTACTACTTCCCGTTTCTGCGCCCGTTCGCCGGGGGCAACGCCGGGGAGGCGCCTACGCAAGTCGCCTACGCGACACTGACACCGTTTCTGATCGTCATGGTGTTGATCGCCGTCGTTCTCGGCTTGCGCGCTGCGCGCGCGCGTGACGGATCGATGGTCTGGCTCACGCTGACCGTCGTCATCTTCACGCTGACGCACGGCGCGTCGTCGCTCGGAATTCCGGAGATCGTCGAAGTCCGCCGCAATGTCACATGGCTTGCCATGGCTGTCGCGGCGCTCCTTGGCGTCACCATATCGATCATCGTCTCGATCGTCATCGAGATGGCAAAGCAGCCGCGGTTGGCTCGCGCGGTTCCTGCTGTCGTGCTGGCGGCGTGGGCGTTCACGGTTCCCAATCTCTTCGGCACAGCCATCCGTACGCAACTGCTCGACTACTCCGGCTACGGGGGGACGGCGCTGGCCGTGGTCAGGCTCGAACACGATTTCCAGCCGTTCACCTGGACGCTCGTCACCTACGGCCAGGAGTATCCGATGGTACTCGGCACAGGATTTCACGTCGCGGCCGCCGATTTTCTCGACCGCTTCGATCCGGCCGAATCGCCCCTGCCGATTCCGACGCCCCTCGTTTTCATCGCCGTCGAAAAGAAGCCGCATCGTTTTCAGATCAACACATGGTCCGCGCGATTCGACCGCGGAGCGATCGAGGAGCGGTTGCAGACTTGGTGCACGCTTTATAGGATGACGCATAGCGACATGGGTGTCTGGCAGGAAGACGGCAACGTCCGCGTCTACGCGATTCGGAGAACGGCGCAGGTCATGGCTCGCATGGCGGACGGGAGGACGCCGTGAGCGTGATGCCGCGCCTTCCCCTGAATCGCCGCGCCGGCGTTCATGCCGCGGCAGTGGTTCCCGCATTCAATGTTGCGGAGGAGCTGGGCTCGGTGCTGCGAAGTATGCCGCCGATTTTCACGACCATCGTCGTCGTGAACGATGCCTCGAACGACGCGACGGGAGAACTGGCGGACCGGTATGCGCAACTCGATCCGCGCGTGCACGTCGTCCATCACGAAACGAATCGCGGCGTCGGCGGCGCGATGGTCAGCGGATTTCGCGCCGCGGTCGACGCCGGCGCCGACGTCATCGTGAAGGTCGACGGCGACGGCCAGATGCCGCTCTGGCTCGTGCCGCACCTGCTCGATCCGCTCGTCGATGGCGTCGCGGACTACACGAAAGGAAATCGTTTTCGCGACTTCGCCGCCATTCGCGCCATGCCGATGACGCGGCGCGCCGGCAATGTCGTCCTCAGCTTCCTGGCTAAAGCCGCCACCGGCTATTGGCGCTGTTTCGACCCCACCAACGGATTCCTGGCCATTCGCGCAGACGTCCTTTCGCAACTGCCGCTGCAGAAAATCGATTCGACCTATTTCTTCGAGATCTCGATGCTCAGCCATCTCTATCTCATCGGCGCTGTTGTAAAGGAGGTTCCGATGCCGGCTCGCTATGCCGGCGAGACTTCGAGCCTCTCCATCGGCCGGGTCGTACGCCAGTTCCCGGGAAAACTTCTCTGGTCGCTGGTCCGGCGCATCGTGCTCAAGAACTACGTGTACGACTTCAATCTCGAGTCGCTCGATCTCGTTGCGGGCGTTCCGCTCCTGTTGTTCGGTCTCATCTTCGGCGCGGTGAAGTGGATCTGGTACTCGTCACATCACCTCGCCGCGCCGACCGGCACGATCATGCTGGCCGCGCTGTCGGTAATGCTCGGCATGCAGCTACTGCTGGCTGCGGCGCATCTCGACCTGGAGTCGGTGCCGCGCGATCCGATCAATCGTGGTGCTATTGAGAATCGGACCCGTGAGAATGCGGAAGTAGCTGCGCCTCGATGAACGGCCGCGCGTACACCCTAGCCTCTGATCAATAAACTTATATAATTTCCCGGCGTGAAACCCCTGACGTTTTTGGGTTCCAGTCAGGAAGACCTGAGAAACTTTCCTGCCGAGGCACGCCGGGCGGCTGGCTTCGAGATGAGTTTCGTTCAGCAGGGATTGATGCCATCGGATTGGAAGCCTTTGAAGGAAGTGGGCTCGGGGGCGATGGAGATTCGCATCCATGTCCTGGGTGAGTGGCGCGTAGTCCTGTCGCCAGGTTCGCAGACATGGTCTACGTCCTCCACGCATTCCGGAAGAAGACACGAAAGACACGGCAAGCGGATCTTGATCTAGCCCGCAAAAGGTATCGCGAGATCGGAGGCCTGAAATGACAAAGAAAAGCACGAGGTCCAGCGGTAACATTTTTCTCCAGCTTGGCTTTGAGCCTGCCGAGGCCGCGGTTCTGCAGATGCGCGCCAACCTTATGGGAGATCTCCGCATTTACATCGAGAAGAACAGACTCACGCAAGCTGAGGCGGCAAAGTGCCTTGGGATCGCTCAGTCCCGTGTTTCTGACCTCGTACGTGGCAAATGGGAAAAGTTCAGCCTGGAAATGCTCATCACGCTCGAGACGAGACTGGGCCGTACTGTTCGGGTAGAGCTTGCCGCATGATAGGGATGTCCTCTGTCGCGTCGCTAATCGCTAACTTATTGCCTAGCCTATTAGCCTAGCCGCGCCTCGATGAACGGCCGGGCGTGTGCCTCGAACCGTGAGTACGGATATCGGAAGCGCCGCTCGTAGAACAGCGGACCTTCATGCGGACGCGACAGCACGCGCGCTGCGTCGGCCTCGCGAACGTATCCGCGCCGTGTGGTCAGGAGTCCAGGAAGCAATGCCAGCCAGGTTCGTCGCTGCGAGCGATAGAAGCGGGTCAGGGCTGCGTTCTTCCATACGTCGCGCAACGGCAGTTTGCGCGACGTCCAGCCGTCGCCGATCGGATGGTTGACACGAAAGAACGGTCCAACGCGCCCGAATCCCGTGTAGAGCGGCACTTCGAAGCAGGGCGCTCGCAGGCGGCGCGCGAGCGCCAGCGCAACGAGTTGCGCGGCGTCGTGATCCTGATGCCCTCCCTCCCACGCCAGCGTCCAAACTTCATCGGCGCCGCCGAAGCGCGCCGCCAGCGACGTCAGCGCGAGGTCGAGATTCTCGACGAGCGTGCCGTCATCGATGCCCGCGTCGGAGCCGATAAATGCGACGTCTGTGACGCTGAGAAACGCGAGCGCGCGCCGCGATTCATCGTCGCGAACGGAGTCGCGCTCGCCGGTGAGAAACGCACAGGCGATCTCGTCGCCGCCGGCGACGGCGCGGCGGATGCGCGGAGCCGCCGCGACCTCGTCGTCCTGATGCGCGAAAACGAAGAGGAGTCGCATCAGAGATGATCCGTGTCGGCCCATGTCACGGGCCATCGCTTGCGCGCAAACGCTGCCGGATGAACGAGCAGCCGGAACCAATGCGGTCCGGGCAAAAAGCCGCGCGCCAGGAACATCGAAAATGCCGGATGCGCGATCGAAACAAGCGCCGCAGCGAGCCGGCAGCCGAGCGATTTCGCTTCGGCGATCGCATCGCGCAGCAGCAGGCGAGCCGCGCGCGCGTCGCGCCAGGCGATGTCTGCGATCGCATACGTGTCGTAGCCCTTCAGAGTCGTGCGGCGTGCCACGAGGTAGGCATCGTCGCCGAACGCCGTGACGCGATACTTCCAATGCGGATTGTCGAAGAAGCGCCACGCCAGCCACTCCGCGGTTCGAGCGACAGACGCTCCATCGCTCGGCATGGCTTCCGCGATTTTTGCCATGAGCGAGCAATCGTCGCGCGTGAGCTCGCGGACTCCCACGACTCGCCTCGGCGCAAGAAATAGCGGACGCACCATTACGGGAACTTTCGTGGCCACAGTCCATCCGCTGCGAAGCATCGCGCCGAGGACGGAGGAGCGGATTTGATAGGCAGTGGAGAGCGCGAAATCATCGCTCGTTGCCGCCAACGCATGCGTCACCGCCTTCGTGAAAAGGCCGCGTCCCCGCGCTTCCGGCGCCGTCATGGCATCGACAGCAAGCCCGCCGCGAATGATGTTTCCGTCGACGCCATACGGCGTCGGAATGATGGCGATGTGCGTGGTCTGCGCAGCATCGATGAAACTGCGCCCGCGTCCAAACTCCCAATCCCAAAATGCCGGATCGAGCTTCTCGCGATCGGTATCGCCAAAACAACGAGCGCGTAGCGCGAGAATCGCATCGCGGTCATCAGGCGTCGCTTCGCGGAACATAGTCTCTAGTTTGTCTGAATTCTCACCGTGCCGTGATCGAATCGCCGCACGCCGCCCCCGTTTGGCGATGAATCGGCGTCACCGGTTTCCCGAAAATCGCGAAAGTAATTGTCGATCGGAATCGGCGCAGATCCTGACTGCGATCCACGCGCTTTTCACCGCTCACTTCGTTGCGAACGGGTCAAGAGTGTCAACCTGGAAGACAGTGAAGTGACGAACATTGCGCGTCACTACCACCAGATGATGCACGATCGCAGTGGCGGCGATCAGCGCATCCTCGAAAAGATGGTCGGGCCGCCGGTGCATGAGTTTTGCGCAGACCCGGAAGACGCGCGCATCAACCGGAAGGATGTTCCAGGTTTGCGACACCTGATCGATCCAGTCCTCGATTTCGGAAGCCTTCTCCTGTTCGCGTTCACGAGTGATCTCGACACCTGCCTGCAGCTCGCCTAACGTGACTGCGGAGAGGTGAAGATCCTCGTCCGCCGTTCCACTGAGCCAAGCCACCACGGCGCCATGAGGCCGCGGCTTGCGTAATTCGGACACAACGTTCGTATCGAGAAGGTACAAGATCGCTCACTCGAATGCAGGAGGTTCCCGCCGGCGCCGGGCCCGGCGCGGAGTCACCGGAACTTCCGCACGCGGTGCCTCGGCTAGTAACAAGTCCTTCAGGCGAGGACGCGTAGCCTCTTCCAGTTGGCGCCAGTGATCGACCCGCACGAGGACAGCCATCTCCTCTCCGCGCCGCGTCACAATCTGCGGGCCGCTAGTTAGGCTGGCGTCGAGCAATTCGCTGAACCGTGCTTTCGCGTCCTGCACCGGCCAACGTTTCGTTTCTCTCTTTCGAGCCACCTGATCGTCTCCTGATCTGGTCATCTGGCTAGTCAGAACTCATCATAGCTCGACGCGAATGGAAACACAGACCTTGCGAGTCTGAGCAAAGACCCGCCTACTTTGTCCGAATTTTCACCGTGCCGTGCTCGAATCGACGCCAGGCGATTTCTTTTTCGCGGTGAATCGGCGTCAGCGGCTTTCCGAAATCGCGGAAGTAATCGTCGATGAGGATTGGCGTGATCGATGGCAACGCGGCGAAGGCATCCATGTCGTAGAGGCGCGCGATGGCGAGCACGCGCTCCGCATCTTCAATCGTCGCGACGTAATTGAGATGCACGAAGCGAACGCGCGGGTAGCGCTTCTGCACCGGCGCGATGAGGTGCCGCATCAGGTAGTCGATGCTGTTCCAGCGGTCGTTCCGGTCGTTCCACGGGCGGAAGTTGCCGTGCAGGGTTATGAGACTTTCGGAAACGTCAGCATCAACGAACGGCAGAACGTCATCCGCGGCGCGGTAGCCCTGGTTGGTGATGATTACACCGCGTTTGTCTTTGTCGAGCTCGCGGCGCAGGTTGCGCAGAAACTCTGCGAACGCGGCGTCATAGCCTTCGGCGTGCCGCTGCTGAAACGTCGCCAGCGCAGCGGGGTGAACGCTTTCCGCGGTCGTCGTGTCGAGAAAGACGCCGTCGTAATCGATCGCACGCAGCCGCGCGGCGATTGCGGCGGGCCGTTCGACCGCGTGCTCGCGCGTGGCGGGATCGTAGTAGAACGCGTCCGCATCGGTGGCGCCGGAACCGCCGCGAAGTGGGCGATCGTTGAGCAGGCCGCGTCTCCTCGTCAGCAGCGACGCTTCCCATGATCCGGGCTTGGCCAACGACGCGTAGAAAGCGACTGCCCACTCGTACAGCACCAGCCGCGCGCCTTGCCGATGAAGCGCTTTTACCTGCGCGGGCGGTAGCGGATCGTGCGTGACGACGAAATCGAATCGGCCGCACCAGGCGAGTTGCGCCGGCGTCATCGCGCCTCCGTAATGAAACGCGACGCTGCCTCGGCGTTGCGCGGCGTATGCAGGAGCGGAAAGGGAGAGCGCGAACGCCAATAGCAGCACTCCTGCCCGCCGGGCGTTCATCCGGCGTTGCGCGCGCTGCGCTGGCGCATCAGGAGATCGAGGCGCACCTCGCCCAGTTCCGCCAGGATCTCCGAGGCCGTCTGCTGCCGTTCGTAGAGATTCTTTCGCAGAGCGCGCTCGACGATCGACCGCAGCGCCTGCGGGACGATGGCCGGCAACGGCGCGGGCTCCTTCTCGACGATCGCGGCCAGGATGTCCATGACCGAGGGACCGGTGAATGGCTGTTTTCCGGAGAGCATTTCGTACAGAACGACGCCGAGGGAGTAGATGTCGGAGCGGGTGTCGATGATGGCATCGCCGCGGACCTGCTCCGGCGAGAGATACGCCAGCGTGCCGGCCAACGGACCGCTGCGGCGGAGCGGATCGGTGCGGTCGCCGTCGCCGAAGAGCGCGGCCACGCCGAAATCGACCACCTTCACGACGTCATCGCGGCGAATCATGATGTTCTCCGGTTTGATGTCGCGATGGATGACCCACGCTTCGTGCGCGGCCACGAGTGCGCTGGCGACTGCGATCGCAACATCGACCGATTCGGCAGACGTCATCGGACCCTGCTCGATCCGTTCACGCAGCGTCTCGCCATCGATGTGTTCCATGGCGATGTACTGCAGCTCGTTGTCGCGGCCGATGTCGAAGACCGTGATGATGTTGGGATGGTTGAGCAACGATGCGCACTGCGTCTCGCGCTCGAAGCAGCGAATCTGCCGGTCGTCGGCATCGCGGCGCCGCAGCACCTTCAGCGCGACCTTCCGCTTCAGCATGGAGTCTTCGGATAGATACACATCCGACGATGCGCCACTCCCAAGGCGCTGCAGGACCCGGTAACGACCGATCCGCAATACGTTCATCTGCTTGCTCTCTGAGCGGCGGCAAAATTATGCCGGACTAGGCGGCGAATTCGTGAGCTGCGTCACATGCTAGCTGGCCGCCCTCGGTTTTTTCGCACGTGGTCTGTTAAGAACCTTCTTCGTAGCCCGTTCGAAATCCGCGTCGATCATTCGCGGGCTCGCATCGGAGAGCATGCGATATTGCTCATACTCCCGTTCCGCTTTCGCACGGGCCGACTCGGCGGAGATCTGTCCGGCGTGATCGAGGAGTTTGCGTCCGGAGAGTTTCAGGAAGTCGTCCAGCTTTTCGATCCAATCCCGCATCGTCATCGGTTTGCGGTCGAGCGCCTGAAGCTCGGCGAATTCGATGTAGAGGCTCACGATCCGGTTGAGCGTCTGCAATTCCTCTTCGTCGAGGTAGTTCTTCGCTATCGAGACGTCTTGGCGGCGAATGATCCTGCTGTGACGCGTGGTCTTCAGCCCCATCAGCGGCTTGGTTGCGTCCGCCCGCTGATGGATGACCTCCGCCGCGGTGTGGCCGTGCGCCGCCCAATGCATCTTGTTTTGCACGGTGGCGAAAAACTGCTGCGTCATCTTCGTGTCGGGCGAGTAGTCGACGCTGGTCGCGTAGATGTCCAGCACCTTCTGGTAGAAACGGCGTTCCGAGGAGCGGATGTCGCGGATGCGCTCGAGGAGCTCGTCGAAGTAGTCAGTCTGACCTTTGCCCGGCGGGTTCTTGAGACG
>DATAMS010000381.1:0-6371 GCA_036260495.1 Thermoanaerobaculia bacterium | reverse complement strand
ATCAGCCATGCGGAAGAACAGCGCGTCAGCGTTTGAAAGCCGGCAAAGGATGGCGCATCGTTCTGAAAATCATCGACTCACGCGGGAACGGGGGTCTTCGTGGTGGACATGCGTTAGAACCAGGAGGGATCAAATGACGCTCGAACGAATCTCGATTGATCCAGCAGTCATGAACGGTCAACCGTGTGTCCGAGGCACGCGGCTGACAGTGAAGCGCGTCCTGCACATACTGGCGGATTACAAGGACCGGGAAGAACTGCACAAAGACTACCCGCGTCTCGACGACGAAGACATCCGCCAGGCGTTGCTTTACGCGGCGGCATCGGTAGACGACCGCATCGATGACCTGTCGTACTGAGCGTCAATGAGAATTCTTCTCGATGAGGGTCTGCCTCGCCGTGCTGCCGCGTTGGTGCGCGAGGCGAGCATGGATGCCGTTCACGTAACCGAGGTCGCCGCGGCTGGTACGGAGGATCTGGCGATCCTGGAGTCCGCACGAGAGCACGGACAAATCGTCGTTACCCTCGATGCCGATTTTCACGCACTACTGGCTGTACATGGATGGTCCGCACCGTCGGTCATCCGAATCCGACGGCAAGCCTGTCAGCGGCGGATGTTCGCGATCTCGTCGTTCGTCTTGTTGACGAGCACAGCGCCGCGCTGTCGAGTGGTTCGGCTTTGTCGGTGCGCGCGCACTTAGTTGGAATCCGCCGGCTCCCTTTGACAAACCAGCCATCAGAAGACCGCGAGCCCGACGAATGAATGCGGCGAGCCGCCTCCGATCCATCCAGTGAGCGGGCGAACCTCTGTTCGCCATGCGTCGAGCCAGACCGGCTTTGGATCTACGCGACCCCATCAGGTGTCCGCGCAAGACTGCAGATTGGCGATTTCGAGCAGGTGCGCGCTAGATACTGAGCCGCGCCCATTCTCTTTCGCCGGTTCGGGATACTTCCAATCCTGATCCGCGATTGGCGGCGCGGCACTTTGAGCCTCCTCGTTGGGCGCCCGTGACAACCCCGATCTATACTTTCCCAAAAAGGAGAAATCCGATGACTCGCACACGCACCATCCTTGTGGCGGCGCTCTTCGCCCTTTTTGCTACCGGCTGCTTTGAAGTCGAGCAATCGATTGAGTTGAAGAGGGACCTGTCCGGTACCGCGAATTTCAAGCTGGGCATCGACATGGAGCCGATGGTCATGATCATGGCCAAGGTCCAGAAGGAGATGGGCGGCGACAAGAGTCCGCTGACGAAGGCGGAGATCGCGGCGGCGAAGGCGGACTTCAAGAAGAATGAGAAAAAGAGCACGGAGACTACGGACCCGCGCAAACAGGCAGAAGGCGGTCTTCCGCCCGGCGTCAAGCTCCTCGATGCCTCGGTCACCGAGAAGGAGTTCGGCGTGACCACGAACATGAAGTTCGCGTTCGACAAACTCTCCAGCCTCGTCGGCGTGAAACTCGGCAGCAAAAAAGAAGGAGCGGAAGGCGGCGATCCGACGAAGAAGTCGATCATCGATACGCCGTTCCAGGGGCTGGAGATCTCCGAGACCGCGAAGACGATCTCCATCCACACGAAGCCGCAGAACCCGGCAGAAAAAGTGAAAAATCAGGCCAGCGAGCAAGGCCCGAAAATGGATCCCGAAACAGAAAAGATGATGAACGACGCCTTCAAGAACCTGCGCGTCGCCTGGAAGATCACTGCCCCATTCGAAGTAGCGTCGACGAACGCCACGCGCCGCGAAGGCAACACGCTGATCTGGGAGTACGACTTCGCAAAGTTTCAGAAACTCGCCGAGAATCCGAAGGCGCTTGACGATATGGGCGTGAGCGTGACGTACAAAAAGTAGGGAGCGGCGACGGATTTCGACCACCACCCTGACAGCACTCGGGCGGGACGCCCGAGTGCCCGCGGTCGAGACGACCGCACTCCTCACCCAACAAGATTCCGGAACCTCCGTTCCGAGATCACGACGATGTCGTGGCCGAGCTCGCGCTCGCGATCAACGTCGAGGAGCTTGCGGCCCTTCTTGTCGGCCTTCCAATTCGGCGAATGCTGACCGACAACGACGATGTCGGTGGCGCGGCTGATGTTGTTTTCGACGGTTCCGCCGGCCTTCTTCACCAACCTCTTTGCTTTCGCTCGGAGGATGTCCATGGTTCCGGTGAAGACGACACGTTTATCGCGCAAGGAGCGAACGACGCGCCGGCGCGGCTCGGCAACCGGAGAATTGCCCAGCGCGCCCAGCATCTCCTCGGCATTCGCAAAGCGTCGTCTTCGCTCTCCGATGCAACGCTGGATCACCGCCTTCACCTCGGCACTGCACGCGAGAGTCTTCACGTCGCGCGGCGTCACGGTCGCGTTCGCGCTGCCGATGAGCATGAACGCGAAGAGTTGACCGAGTTGGTAAACGTCGTCCGCCGGTTTCCACGAAACAGTCTCGCGGCCTCGTATCGGCAGCGGCGCAAATCGAGGAGCGAACGCATCGGCGGCGACATTCCGGCTGCCGGAACGATGAAGGGCGATGCCGAAATCGCCGAGCTTCAGGACGCCGCCAGGTGTGACCAGCACGTTCCCGGGAGTGATGTCGCGATGCACCGCGCCGGATGCATGAAGCAACTTGACGGCGCGCGCCAGACGCGTGATCTCGCGCCGCGCTCTCGACTCCGTCCACGGCACGGGACGTTCGCGGAGATGGCGAGCCAGATCGCCTCCTTCCGCAAGTTCCGACACGAGACAATAGAGCGGCCTTCGATGCTCGCCCTGCGGTACCCAGGCAAACGTCTCATACACGCTGACGATGCCGGGCTCCCCTCGCAGCAGCTCGCCGAAATACGCTTCGCGATGCCAGCCCTGCGGATCGGTGGCTATCTTCAGCACGCAGTCGCCCGCCAATCGCGAGCCACTCACCTGCGTGGCGCGATATGCGGCGCCGAAACCGCCGGCGCCGAGGAGGTTTTCGACGCGGTATTGCCGCCCGCTGTGGGCGTTGCGCACGATCGATCCAGCCGGCAAATGCAGGTTGGGATTCTTCGGCGGCTTGTCTTGATTAGCCGGCGGCACCCATTGGCCGGACTTCTTGATCGTCGGAACGGATCGCTCGGAAAACTCGGAACGCCGGATCGTAAGCGTCGCGGGGGACACAATCGCGAAAACATCGCGCAGCGTTTTGACCGACACTTCCGCGATTTCATCGCTCGCAATCGATCGCGGCCATCGCCGGAGAAACGCTCTGGCTCGACGCGTCACGCCAGGTTCCGAAGCCTCCGAGGTGAGCCATCCCAGCCGTTGCAATCGCTTGCAGGCCTGTGGGCTAAGACGTTCAACACCATCCCTGCCGCAATCACTGGCCTCGCTGTGAATACTCCCGTCGCCGAGCGATGCGAGCTGCACATAACGAGTCGCTTCCGAGATGACGACGTAGCGGAAACCGCCCTCTTTCAGATGCTGGATCTGCGCGGCCAGCGCGTCCTTGAGCGCATCCCAGCGATCGAGCCGGAAGCGACTTGCTCCTGAACGCCACGTGGTCCCATCCATAGTTTCAATGATAGAGCTGACTGATTTCGATCACTTCATCCGCTTGCCGTGCTTCAGCACCAAATCGACGCGCGACAGCAGGTCGATGTGCTCGAGCACGTCGCCCTTCACCGCGATGATGTCGGCAAACTTTCCCTCGCTCACGGTCCCCACGTCCTTCGACACTTTCATCAGCACTGACGGCCAATAGGTCGCGCTGCGGATTGCATCCATCGCCTGGATTCCGATCTTGCGCACCCAAACGTCGAGCTCATTCCACGTCGATTGCGAATGGAAGTTCATCGGGATTCCGCTGTCCGTGCCGACCAGGAGCACCACGCCGGCATTGCGAAGCTGTTCGATCTTTCGCTTGAGCGTCGGCCGGCGCTGCGGCGTGATCTGGTAGTACGGGAGCTGGCCGGGATGCTTCAGCGATTGACGGATATCGTCGACGACGTCTTCTGGCAATCCGAGGTGCCAGGAATCGGAGTCGAGGGGCTCGGGATTGTCGCGCAGCGATTCGTAATTCCAGAGACCTTCCACCGTCGGCGTCCAGAAGAGAGGGCCGAGGCTCATCTTCGCGGTGCGCTCGCGAAGCTTGTCAATGATGTCCGGCGGATACTCGGGAGCGGTCGCCAATCCGGTGTGCTCGAAACAATCCACACCCGCAGCCAGCCCGCGCCGGATCTCCTCGGGACGATGCGCGTGCGCAACGACAGTCAATCCATGTTTGTGCGACTCATCGACGATGGCCATGACTTCATCCATCGTCATCAAATCCTGATCGATCATCTTCACTTCATTGACGCCCGCCTCAGCGATGCGGCGAACCTTCGCCCGCGCGTCGTCGGCGCCCTTCACGCCCCAGCGCGAATCCTCTTCACCCGGATATGGCTCGTGCTGGATGAACGGACCGGCGACATACATCGTCGGACCAGGAATCTCGCCGCGGTTGATGGCATCACGCACAGCCAGAATGTCGTCCAGCGGCGCCCCGAGGTCGCGCGCACTCGTCACGCCCGCCATCAACAACTGATGCGCCGACGCCGGCATGATCACCTTCCGATACATCGATGGATACTTCTTGAACCAGTGTGCGTAGTCAGCATGCCCATCGATCATCAGATGGACATGCATGTCCCACAGCCCCGGCAACACATCCATCCCTTCGGTCGAGATGACCTCAGCGCCCTTGGGAATCGGAATCGACCCGACATCCCCAACCGCCTCGATGCGATCGCCGTGAACGAGAATCACGCTATTCGCAATCGGCGGCCCACCAAAGCCATCGATCAACCGCCCGCCAACAAGCGCCTTCAGCGGCGCATCAGCCGCGAACGCGGACCACGCAGAGAGCACGGCGATACACAAAAGGGAGAAGCGACGAAAAGATGTCATCGGGACCTCGCAATCGTTGGACTGTTTGGGGGTAGCTTAGCGCAGAGGACTGAGAGGAAGGATTGTGTCGTCAGGCTCACTCGCGCGATTTGACTGCAGGGATGTGACGCACCCGAAAGCGCCATTCCTCGATGATTACGATTGCTCCGCTCTCTAGGAATCCGAGAATCCTGGGCAAAGCAAGGGTCAGCCGGTCAATCACGTGTTGGGTGCGCGTATTTCTAAGCCGGAAAACGATTGCGCTGGCGTTCCGTCCGGCCGAAAGAGAGATGATCTCGCCGAAGTCGAGATCGAACGTGACGACGATCCGGCTCTCTGCTCCTGCTTTCTTGAAAATCTCTCCATTCGGAAGGCGATGCAGATTCTCATCGCGAAGGTGTTTCACATCGTGTCCGGCATTGCGCAACCAGTCAGCGACACGAACATCGGCGCACATGTCAACAATGAAACGTGCCATCAGACGTTATAGATCTCTTCCTGCGCGAGCCACGCGGCGTACTCGACGGCCTGTTCAACGTCTTCGCGCTCCAGATCCGGATAGCCTTCCAGGATCTCCTCAAACGACGCGCCGTGCGCTACCTGTCCAACGATGACAGCGACAGTGATCCGCATGCCGCGGACGCAGGCTCGTCCGCCCATGATCTCCTGGGCAAATGTGATTCGCTCAAACATACCGGCCTCCTTCTGTAGCTTAGCGCAGACAACGGGTGAGTAGATTTCGCCGCGAAAGTCGAAGATCTCCAGCCTCGCCGCCGTATATCATGAAGGCATGCTCAATCTTGCCGGAGTCGACGGCTGTCCCGCTGGATGGATTGCAGTCGTTGAAAATAGCGAAACGCGAAGCATCGCAGCAAAGGTGTTCGCGAACTTTGTGGAACTCGCAGACGCGATCGATGCCCTGATCGCGATCGATATCCCGATCGGTCTGACCGATTGCGACGCGCGCCATTGCGACGTCCTCGCCCGCAAGCTTCTCGGACCAAAACGCGGAACGAGCGTCTTCCCCGCTCCCATCCGCCCCGCGCTGCATGCATCGAGCTACGACGAAGCGAAAGCGACATCGCGCGCCGTGCAGAACAAAGGGATCTCGAAACAAGGCTGGGCGATTTATCCGAAGATCCGCGAGCTCGACGACGCGTTGTGTGCCAGCGCCGGTCTGAGAGCCCGCGTCTTCGAAGTCCATCCCGAGGTGACGTTCAGCGAGTGGAGCGGAACGCCGATCGTTCCGCCCAAGCGCAAAGCAGCCGGCCACGCCATCCGGCGAATCCTGATCGATGATCATTTCGGGCCGCTTGCATTCGAGTCTGCGCGCGCGTCCATCGCGCGACGTGATGCCGCCGATGACGACATCGCGGACGCCTTCGCTGCACTCTGGACCGCCCGGCGCATCGCTGCCGGCAACGCGAGATCGCTCCCCGACGTCCCGCCGTTCGATCGTGCCGGTCTCCCGATGCGGATGGTG
>DATAMS010000376.1:0-2675 GCA_036260495.1 Thermoanaerobaculia bacterium | reverse complement strand
CGGTGGTATCCGGTACTTGATCTATCTTCTCGCACCGATCGTCCTCTTGTTTACTTCCATCCCACCCGTCGCGAGTTAATCGCCGACGATCCTCATCCACATCCTGCCATCCCGGCTCGCCAACGAACCTGCACCTTTGATCGGTTCGCGGACGTCTCCAATGCGCATGGAAAAGCGTCTTCCGCCGGACTCGTTCCGGCAGATCCACGCGCATTGTGGACGGTTCTTACCGGGGCGAAGATCAAGTTTCCGATCCCACCGAAGCGACACCGCTGTTCATCGAGGCCACAGGCGCGAAGCTCGCGGCCTCGTGATCGATCAGATCACGTCGCCCGCGTGAACACCTGCCGCTGGCTGACCTGATACGCACGCGACCGGATGATCTCGCGGAGGCCGCGCGGATCGTGAACGCCGTGGAGCACGCTCACGGGCAGCGCTTTGTCCGATGAGACGAGGGTGACATTGCCGATGCCGAGGATGCGGCCGGTGAAGGACTGGAAGAATTGCGTGTCGTCGAGCGAGCGGAGATCGATCTCGCTCAGACTCTTCGAGAGGATTCCCTGCTCGAACATGATGCGCTGGTTCGTGACCGTATAGAGCGTGCTCTGAAGCCGCATCAGCGCGAAGAGGAAGGCGATGACCTGATACAGCAGCACAAGCGCAGTCAGCCACCAGCCGATCTTCGTGATCTTGCTACTTAAATCGAGGTCGGCCGTGCGCCCCGAGATGAAGCTCGCCACCAACGGAATGACGACCACGGTGAGGACCATCATGACGATCTTGGCGATGAGCACGCGCCACGACGGCGATCCGCGCCACAACGTTTCCTCGGTCATCGCGGGTGCGCCCGCGGCTTGCGCTGCGGCCGGCGCAGCGAATCCGGCAGGTGAGGGACGCCCGCAATGGGGACAGGCGGTAGCAAGCGGCGAAACATCGCGGCCGCAGTCGGGGCAGGTGATGACTGGCATGGCGCGGATTGTAGCGCGCGGCGCGGTTACCGGTCGCGAACCGTGAGCTCGAGGCCGCCCTCGAACGGCAGCGTCGTCGTACGAAGGCGATTCGCGGGATCGTTGACGAAGTCGAAATAGTCGCGATAGGCGTCGCGAAACTGCGTCGTGTTGTCGCAGATGACGATCGCGCCGTTGCGTAACGCCGGCGCGACCAATTCCAGAGCCGGCCGCGCCATCGGCGTCCAGATGTCTACAAGCATGAAGTCGACTGGGCCGCCGGGATCGGCGAGCGTCTGGCGCAAATCGCCTTCACGCAGTTCGATCCACTCCGCCAACCCCGCCTCGGCGAAATTCGCTCGTGCCGCCGCGGCCTTCGCCGGTTCGAGCTCTGTCCCGATGACGACACCCGAGCCGCCGTCCTCGCGCACGTTGTCGCGCACCGCGGCAGCTAGGAAGAGCGTCGATACGCCGAACGAAGTTCCCGCTTCGACGACGCGCCTGGCGCGCAACGCACGGCAGAGGTGGTAGCAAAACGCAGCCTTCTCGCGATCGAGCGCAACGAGCTTGTCGCTCAGAAACTGATTCGTCCGCGCGTCAAACTCGTTCCAATCGAACGACTCTTCCTGCGCACGCGCCGAGAAATACGATCCCAGCGCCTCATCCTGGCTGGCGTGGATTGCGTAAAGGCGATCGAGAAGGGCATCGATCGGTGATCCGAGTAGGAGTCGTTCGCTCATGGATTCGATTCTTATGGCAGGGCTGCGCGGCGTATTAAAGAATCACTTCGGTGGATTTGGCGGCGGCGGACAGTTGCACGGATCGGGAGTGGCGCACGACGATGCGTCCTGCGGTTGAAAGACCGCACTTCCGCAACAAGCCCAGCTGGTGGGATTACATGGACGGTCCTTCTTGCCGCGGTCGCAGTAGCAGGCCACCCACGGCTGCCGCTTGATCGTCGCGTCGACGATGTGTTGCCACTCCTGATCAACCTGCGGCCCATAAATGGCGCGTCCTCGGGCCTGCATATCCGGCGGCAGCATGTCGAACGTGATGATGTTCGACGGCGCCGCCACCGGTTTCCTGTGCGACGCGCATCCGGCGACGAGAAGAAAGGAGAGGCAGACGGTCGCGCTGGATCTCATGGGGTTGAGTATAGGAGGCCGCCGCTGGCGCCGGCAAGACGCTAGTCATAGGCGTGCGTCCATCGTCGTTGACAACGATTCGGAACGAGGCCGGCCCGCACGGCGCCTGCGCTGCGCTACTTCGCTCCGAGGTCCAACGCGATCGCGAAACGGGTTCGAGCTCCGACCCCCGACCCCCGCGGTTTCCGACACTCGCAACCCTACTTCACCCCCGCGCGAAGCTCTCGATAGTGAGCTGCTTTGACGATGCCGCCGGCTGCCAGTCCGGGATCGGTATAGACGAGTGCGGAAAGACCGATCGCGGCACGGGCTGCATCGAGAGCGGATCGCAATTCCGTCACATGCAGCGCTTTAGGCCGTGTTCCGCTCAGCGAGGCGTCTGTGAATGTCGTTGGCGACAATCCCGCGGCCGCGCGAACGGCATTGACCGCGGTTCGCAGCTCCGTGATGTGGACTGCCTTGATGATGGTCGAGCCCGCGGACATCGGATCGTCGGTGAAGAGAATGGTCGTGGCAAGATCGACGCTGCTCGGCGACCCGAGGGTTGAGGCGTCCGCCGCACGGACCTGGTAGAGGTACGTGG
>DATAMS010000477.1:0-17301 GCA_036260495.1 Thermoanaerobaculia bacterium | reverse complement strand
TTCGTGGCTGGTGTCCGCAGAGGGGCAAGCGTCGAAACTGCTGACGGGCGACACGCTTTTCATCGGCGACGTGGGAAGGCCCGATCTCGCCGGCGCGCGCGGGCACACGCCGGAAGAGATGGCGTCGATGCTCTATGACTCGCTGCACACGAAGATCCTGACCCTGCCCGACGACGTCGAAGTCTGGCCCGCGCACGGCGCAGGATCGGCGTGCGGCCGGAACATGTCGAAGGAATTGACGTCGACGATCGGCATGCAGCGAAAACTGAATTGGGCGCTGCGGCCGATGCCGCGCGAGGAGTTCATTCGCGAGCTGACGTCCGGGCTTGCCGCGCCTCCACGCTATTTCCCGCTCGACGCCGAGTTGAATCGCATCGGACCTTCATCGTTGAGCGAGACCGGACCGCAACTGCTCACCGCCGACGCGTTGCCGTCCGGTGCGCTTATTCTCGATGTCCGCGATGCCGCGGCGTTCGGGAAGCGCCACATCGACGGCGCGATCAACATCGGACTCGATGGAAGCTTCGCGTCGTGGTGCGGCGCATTGCTGCCGTTCGACGCGCCGGTCGTCATCGTTGCTGATGATGCGGACGCCGCGTCGCAGGCTGTGATCCGCCTGGCACGCGTCGGCATCGAGCGTGTCGCCGGCTACATCACCGCGTTGGACTACTTCCCAACCGCGCCGCTCGCGCAACTCACAGTGCAGGAACTCCGCGGCGAGTCACCCGCCGTCCTCGATGTCCGCCGCCGCGCAGAGTTTGCGGAGACTCACGTACCCGGCGCGACGAACATCCCGCTCGACGAGCTTCCCGAACGTCTGGCCGAAGTCGATCGCGACCATCCTCTGGCCGTGATCTGCGCCGGCGGCTACCGCTCATCGATCGCCAGCAGCATCCTCGCCCGCGCCGGATTCACGAACATCATGAACGTGCAAGGCGGCACGGAAGCGTGGCGGCGGATGGCGTCTTAGCGGGTTAGCCGATTCGCTCGATTATGGCTTCAAAGGCCCGGCGACTTTGTAAGTACTGAGGATGAGGCCGGACGAAAATGGTTGCGTGCTGACGAGCTCGAATGAGCGTGCCGGACTTCCCTCCTCAAAGAGACGCTTCCCAGTGCCCAGCAGGACCGGATAGACGATCAGCAGGACTTCATCCGCAAGACCATGTTCGAGCAGCGTCGATGTCAGCGTGGAGCTACCCCAGAGGATAAGGTCCGGGCCGTCCTGCGACTTGATGCGGCGAATGCCCTCGACGATATCCGGCCCAACGGCCTCGAACGGGCCCCATTCAAGACTGTCCGGGCGGTGAGTAGCGACGAATTTCGTTGCCGCATTGAGTCTGTCCGCCATCGGATTGCCCGCCGCCTTTGGCCAGTAGCCCGACCAGATATCGTAGGTGCGGCGGCCAAGCAGCAGATCGAAACGCTCGCCTTGCGCGGCCATGACTGCATCCCGGCCAGCCGGACTCCGATACGGCGCGGTCCAGTCGGAGTAGGGAAAATTGTCGTCATCGGCGGAGTGCTGGATCACGCCGTCCAGCGAGATGTGTTCGAAGATTCTTAGTTTTCTCATTTGACTTCGTTGATTAGTGATTAGTGATTAGTGGATTAGGCTACGGGTAGCTTTGCGCGCGACAAAGAGACAATGTTGAATGTTACTTTATGTTACTTGTTGAATGTTCAGTGTTGAGTGGAATCAGCTCTTGCTTCCATTCAACATTCAACACCCAACATTGAACATTCAACATTTGACTATCCAACCAATCCTCGAATCCACTGATCTCTGATCCACTAATCACTGCTCTCTCTCCGCAAAAGCGCCCGTTCCACCACCGCCAAACGCGCCAGCATTTCCGACTGTCCGCGCAACAGCGCCGCGATCTCCATTTCTGCTTTCAGGTTTACTTGATAATCGTTCTCGGCGAGGAGCTTGTCTTTCGCTGACTGCCGGTTCTGGCTCATCATGATGATCGGTGCCTGAAGCGCGGCGACGGATGAAAGCGCGAGGTTCAGCAGGATGAACGGATAGGGATCGAAATTCGCCACGCGGGCGATGTTGACCGCCATCCACAAGGTCATCACGATCGAGAAGGTGATGATGAATGGCCAGGAGCCGCCGAATCTGGCCACGCGGTCGGCGATGCGCTGGCCGAATGTGAGCGACTCCTCGTGCTCCTCGAGGACGTTGCGCGAGACTTGCCGCGACAGGAATTCGTTGTTCTGCCGGAGCCGGTCGCCCATTTCTTCGATGATGCGCAGCGAGGCCGCCGGATTCTTGTGCACGAAATCGACAAGGGCCTCGCGGTCGAGACGAATGACGTGCGTGTGCTGCGTTGCCTTTGCGGTGGCCGTGCGCGGCGCGGCGTCAAACAGCGACAATTCGCCGAAATACTGACCATTGCAAAGCGAGTCGAGGACGATATTTTCCTCACCTTCGCCATACGCGATCTCGACCGCGCCGTCTTCGATGATGAAGAGCGACGAGCCGTCTTCGCCCTGCTGAAAAATCACCTCACCGGGTTGATAGTGGCCTTCCTCGAGGCGCAGCGTCAGCCCTTCCAGATCCTCTTTCGTCAGCGATTCGAAAAGCGGAATGCTGGCCAGCAACTCCTGTCGTGTCATGCCTCGAAAGAGTACGTCAGCGGTCTTCTTCTTCCAAACGCTGGCCGTGGGCGCTGAGCAGATCGCTGCGCGTGAGCATACCGACGACGCGCGTCGGATCGGCGCGCTCGACCACCGGCAGCCGGCCCACCTTCTCGCGCACCATGTGATCGGCGGCATCGCGCAACGAGAGGTCCGGGAACACGACCGCAGGCGGACGGCGGATCAGATCGCCGACGCGCGTGAACGGCTCGCGGTCGATGAAATCGCGTCTGGTGACGACGCCAAGCAGGCGGCCGTCGCGATTGACGACCGGAAAACCCTGATGCGTCGGCACGAGCGCGTGAACCTCGCTGATGCGCTGATCCTCGCGGAGGCTGACGACGTCGCGCGAGCAGGCGCTGGCGACGTTGATTTGATCGAGGTAATCGGCCGCGTACTCACTCGGCACACGCACCCCGCGGCGCGCCAGCTTTTCCGTCATGATCGTGTTGCGCATCAGCAGCGACGACACGAGAAAACCGGCAGTGCTGCCGGCGAGCAGCGGGAGAAGTCCCATCGGCTGCAGCGTCGTCTCGAACGCGAAGACCACCGACGCCAGCAACGCGCGCGACGCACCGGCGAACATCGCCGCCATCCCCACCAGCGCGCAGATCCGGGGATCGATTCCGAAGTGGGGAAACTGCACTGCTCCCAGCTCGCCGAGGATCACGCCGCAACCGCCGCCGATGGTGAAGAGGGGAGCGAGCGTGCCGCCCGACGTGCCACTGCCGAGCGAGATCGACCAGGAGAGAAACTTCATCGCGCAGAGGAAGAGCACCGCCTTCCCGGCCAGACTTCCGTTCACCATTCCTTCGATGTTGTCGTAGCCGACGCCGAGCGTGTGCGGCGCGAAAATCCCGATCGCGCCCACGACTAAACCGCCGAGAACCGGCCACCACATCCAGTGAATGGGAAGGTGCTCGAAGAGATCTTCGATCCAGTAAACGGCGCGCGTGACATAGACGGCGATCCAGCCGACCAGCGCTCCGATGATCGCGTACGCAGCGAGCGCCTCGCCGCTCTGACGCGCCAGCGCCGGCATTGCGAAGATCGGCTCCGTCCCGACGTAAAGCATGCGGATGGCGGTGGCCGCGGCGCTGGCCAGTGCGACCGGCACGATCGAGCGCGGACGAAACTCGAACAGCAACAGCTCCACGGCCAGCAACACCGCGGAGACCGGACTGCCGAACGTTGCTGCCATTCCTGCGGCGGCGCCTGCCGCGAGCAGCGTCTTTCTCTCACCGGCAGTCGTGTGCAGGATCTGTCCGATCAGCGAGCCGAGCGCGCCGCCCGTAGCGATGATCGGTCCCTCGGCTCCGAACGGACCGCCGGTGCCGATTGAGATCGCGGCGCTCAGCGGCTTGAGCAGGGTGACGCGCGCCGGAATCCGGCTCTCGTTCAACAGCACCTGCTCCATCGCCTCGGGTATTCCATGTCCGCGAATCGCTTTCGATCCGAATCGCGCCATGACGCCGACGATCAAGCCGCCGATCGCAGGGATGATCAGCACCAGCCAGCCGCGATGATTTCCCGCCGGCGAAACGAAGGCGCTGGAAAAGCGTCCGTAGAACGCGATGTTCGTGACGATGCCGATGAGACCGACGAGCCCTTGCGCGATGAACCCGGTGAGCACCGCGAGGACGACGGAGCAGAGACAGATGAGGAGAACGCGCGAATCGATGAAAGCGCGCTCGATGGGTACGCGGCCATTGACGATCTCGGGCTCTGCCTCCGTCCCGATTGGAATCCCCTCAGTCGTTGCTGCACCTTCGATACTCAGGTCACTGCGCCGCTTCATCCTCACCTTTCACACTTCAGCCGTTGCGTACTTTGTTTTTTCGATCATCTTCAAAAAGCATCGGCGCTGGTCCGGCCTCCGCACCGAGGGATTCCACCAGCGCCGTGAGCATGTCTGCAAAATGCTTGCGCTCCGCGGCGGGAAGCTGGTCTGTCGCACTGAGAATCTGTTCCTGCGGCACTGCCGGCGCGCGATCGAGGACCGCGCGGCCACTCGGCGAGAGATTCAGCACGAGCCGCCGTGCGTCGCGCGTGTCGCGCTCGCGCGTGACCAGTCCAGCTTCCACAAGCCGGCTGACGACGACGGACACCGAGCTCTGATCGGTGCGGGTAAGCGCGGCAACATCGTTCAGCGAGAGCGCGGGCGTTTTTCCCAGCTCAGCGAGCACGAAAAGCTGCGCGCCCGAGATTCCCAACTCGCTTTGCGCCGCGCGGTCGGCCAGACGAAGATGCCGCACGAGGCGGCGGATGGCGTCGAGGATTCGTGCACTGTCGCTCATGACGAATGCAACGATACTTGGGATCGCATGAAAGTGCTACCGTCACCCGTGCCGCATAATCGCGCGCCTTTGAAACGGAAATCGATATGACGACGAAGCGCTACGACCGCGCCTATTTCGACCATTGGTACCGCGGCCGCAACCGCGTCAGCAGCCGCGATGAAGTGCGGCGCAAGGTGTCGCTCGCGGTGGCGGCGTGCGAGTACTTCGTCCGCCATCCGCTCCGCTCGGTGCTCGATGTCGGCTGCGGCGAGGGAGCATGGCAGCCACATCTCGCGGAACTTCGGCCACGCGCGAAATACCTCGGCCTCGATCCGAGCGACTACGCCGTCGAACGTTTCGGTGCGTCGCGCAACATTCGGAAGGCGGCGTTCGGCGAGCTGGCGTCCGCGCGGCTGCGGCGCCCCTTTGATCTCGTCGTCTGTTCCGACGCGCTGCATTACGTCCCCGATGATGAGATTCGCGCCGGTCTCCCCGAGCTCGTCCGCCTCGCCGGCGGGGTCCTCTTTCTCGAAGTGCTCACTGCCGACGACGACATCATCGGCGACCTCAACGGCATGATCAAACGCCCGGCGATCTGGTATCGCAAGCTGTTCGAGAAAGCCGGTTTGCTGCAGGTCGCGCCGTATTCGTGGCTGGGGCCATCGCTTCGTTTCGATGCTGCCGAGCTTGAAAAGCCTTGAACCACAGAGACACAAAGGGCACGAAGAAAACAACTCTGTGTCCTTTGTGTCTCTGTGGTGATAAGCCTTTAAGGAAAATATCCGAGCGGAATCCGTAACTGCTGCCCGGCGCTCGACGAAATTCGTAGCGCATGCCACTGATCGGGAACCGAGAGGTCGGAGTAGAACGCGAGCTGATATTGATTGCGCAGCTCCTCGGCCAGTCTGGCGTAGACATCCGGGAGCTCGCGCTCACCTTTGATGATGAAGTACGTCGCGCCGGTGTCGCGTGCGATCGCGGCCAGTTTTCGCGCTTCGAGATAGCCAACGCCGAAACGCATCAGGCGCGTCAGCATCTTGTTCTTGATGATCGGATAAACCGGCACGCCGGCGTAGCGCGCGTAGTGAACGAGGTGATCGAGCTTGAAGTGACTTCCCTGATCGACGCCGTCGGTGAGGATCACCAGCGCGTGGCGGCCGGGCTGTTTCTGCAGCTCGTACAACATCTCGATTGCCGTGTCGTAGAGATGCGTTTCGCCCGCGGGTTTCACGCGGTCGACGGAAGCGGCGGCGGCGTTGAAATCGTTCGTGAACGGCGTCAGCCAGAAGGTCGTCTGATTGAAACCGACGACGGCGATGCGGTCCTGCGGACGCAACAGTTTCTGCGCAAACTGCCGTGCGGCCAGTTTCACGACCGGCAATTCTTCGAGCATCGATTCGGAGTAGTCGATGAGCAGGATGACATAGAGCGGCTGATCGGATGCGGGAGTGAGCGCTTCGATTTTTCGCGCGGCGCCGTTGTCGAGCAAGGTCAACTCGCCGGCCTTCGGCGCGCGATTGCCGCCCACGACCGACACCGGAACCTGCTGCACCGCGACGTCGACTTGCTCGCTCGGATTCGTTCCGAAAAAGAAAACATCGTTCGCCTCGCTGCCGTCGCTGGCGTGCGCGACCACGCGTGCATAGACCGCATTCGGAAACTTAGCTGGATCGAATGCCGCGTTGTATGGAGGCGCGCTAGCGCTTGCGATCTTCTCCTCGCCGATCAGGAAATCGACCGACGAGATTTTTATCTGCTCCGGCTTGACCACGTTCGCTTCGAGCTTGCCGGGACTTGCGTGCAGCCGGATTCGAAACGGAGGCCGCGGATCGTTCACGACCATCTCGTCTTCGCCGGCGACGTTGCCCTGCGCGTCGTAGCCAACCGCGCGAAAACGCAGCCGCCGGATGTAATCGCCGATCACTACGGGAAAGTCGAGCGACCCGCCCGGCTTTTCGTCGAACTTCACTCCGTTGATGAACAGCGCCACGCGCACGACCGGCTCGTGCGTCTGCACCGGTACGAACAGTTTGCCGTAGATGAGCGCTGTCGGTTTCGAGGTGATCTGCACCGTTTGCGCGAACGCCGCGGTGCTGATCAGAAAAAGGAGAAGGGCGAATCGTCGGATCACGTGCCGATCAACGCCCATTCATCGTTCCTGCTTCCGCCGTCAGCCTTTCCCGTCACCTGCTCCATCAAACACTGGCGCGGTTTCTTCTCCGGCCGCCAGCGCAAAAACTTCGATCCGTGGCGAAAGCGGCCCTGCGAGAAGTAGTCGTACTCGACTTCGCAAACGAGCTGTGGCTTCACCGGCTCCCACTCGCCGGTTTTCTCCGTCGCCCATCGCGACGGCCCGCCGGGAACGCGCACTTCGAACGGATTCTCGCCGCGCAGCGCTTCGAGTTGTTTGGTCAGCGCGGCGCGGTCGTCTTTGCGGATCGACGAGGTGTGGCCGATGTGAACGAGCCGCCCTTCGGAATCGTAGAGGCCGAGGAGGAGGGAGCCCACCGTTCGAGTTCCTTCGCCGTAGCGAAAACCACCGACGACGCAATCGGCCGTCTTCAGGTGCTTGACCTTCACCATTCCTTCGCGGTCACCGGAGTGATACGGCTCGCCGAGGCGCTTGGCCATGACGCCGTCGAGTCCTGCTTTGGTGAATTTGTTGAACCAGTCGCCCGCGATCTTGCGGTCGGTCGTGGCGGGCGAAAGTCTGATCAGCGAGTCCTCGGGCACGCTCTCGAAAAATTTCTCGAGCTGCTCGCGCCGGGACTCGACGGGTTTGTCGATGAGAGCTTTTCCTTTCGCCACCAGCAGATCGAAGACGAAGTAATGCGCAGGCGTTTCCGCGGCGAGCTTGCGAACGCGCGACTCCGCCGGATGAATGCGCTGGAGCAGATGGTCGAACGAGAGGCGTCCATCGACCGAGATGACGATCTCGCCATCGAGCACGAATTCCTTTTGCTTCAGCGCGCGCACGGCTTCCACGACCTCAGGAAAATAGCGCCCGAGCGGTTGTCCCGCTTTCGACTGCACGACGACATCGTCGCCGCTCTTGAAGACCACAGCGCGGAATCCATCCCACTTAGGCTCGAACTGCCAGATGTCGCCGGCCGGAATCTTGTCGACGCGCTTCGCTTCCATCGGCGGGTACGGCGGTGTGATCGGGAGATCGAGCTTGGGGAAGCTTTGGGTCGCGATTTTCGGTGCGGTGCTTTTCGGCATGTTTACTCTGTGACCTCTGCGTCTCTGTGGTTCAACGTTTCTTTGTCGCTTTTGGCTTCGGCGCGGAAAATACTTTCGTCAGATCGAAGCGCTTCTTTCCCACCGCCACCGGCTTCCACAAATCGCCAACCTCGGCCACGCGCTCGCGGACGTTGTCGATGCGGAAGTCCTGGATGTCGATGCCTTCGTCGATCTCTTCCCACGTCACCGGAGTCGACACGCCGGCGAACGGTGTCGGACGCACCGAATAAATCGACGCCAGCGTGCGGCCCCACGCGTTCTGGTTATAGTCGACGAGGACACGCGCGTACGGCCGTTTCACTTTTCGATACTCGGCCGTGATGATGTTTGGATGACGTGATTCGAGCTCGATGGCGATCGCCTTCGCAAACGTCCACACTTCTTTCTGCAGCGGACCGCGAACGATTGGGATGTAGACGTGGATGCCTTTCGATCCCGTCGTCTTGGCGAAGGTGGGCATGCCGAGGTGATCGAGGATCTCGTGAACGCGAAGGGCGACCTCGCGGATCATTTTGAAATCGGCGCCCGGACCTGGATCGAGATCGAAGTGAAGAACGTCGGGCCGGTTGTAGTCATCGCAGCGCGCATACCACTGATTGAGATCGATGCATCCGAGGTTGATGAGCCAGAGGAGGGAGGGCAGATCCTGCACGATCGGGAACTGCACCGGCCCGGCATCGTGCGGAATCGGGCAGATATCGATCCAATCCGGCCGCGGCTCCGGCGCTCGCTTCATGTAAAAAAAATCGCCCTCGGCACCATTCGGATAGCGCTTCATCACCATGGCCCGCCCGGCAAGATGCGGCAGAAGGTACGGCGAGATGTCGGCGTAGTACTGAAGGAGATCGCGCTTGGTGATCTTCAGATTTTTCCAGAAGAGCTTCGGCAGATTCGTCAGCCGCACTTCGCGCGTACCGACGTTGAGCACTACATCGGTGACATCGGTCGGAATGAGGAGACGTTTGGATGCGGCCACGATCATGCGAACTGTACAATTTTCGTGCGCGCGGAGTTGGTATCGTGTGCCAGTGACGGTCTATTCGAAGCTGCTGTTCCAAGTCCTGAGAGGAAGCTCCGACGCGAACGTTCCGTTCGACGGACTGTGCAATCTGTTGCTCCGGGCGGGATTCGATATGCGTATTCGGGGTAGCCATCACATGTTTTCGAAGGATGGCTTACCTGAAATTTTGAATCTGCAACCCCGTGGCGCCAATGCGAAACCGTACCAGGTCAAACAGGTTCGAACGATATTGCTGAAGTACAATCTGATCGGAGATTTGCATGACTGAGCAGCCTCGTTATGAGCTGATCATTTACTGGTCCGACGAAGACGATTCATTCGTCGCGGAAGTCCCTGAGTTGCCGGGCTGCGCCGCTGACGGGGCCAGCTACGCCGAGGCAGTCGTCAACGTCGAGACGGCGATTTCGCTCTGGGTGGATACCGCCCGGGAGCTTGGCCGGCCGATTCCTGCGCCTCGGGGACGTCTGATCTTCGCGTGAGCTAGAACAGCGGCGGCATCTTCCCTGAGCCGCCGTCCGTTCGATGCCGCGGCGCATCGAGCGTTGTGTATTCGAGCTCCCGGTTGGCGCGGACGGCGCGCAGCATCAGCCCTCCGCGCGACATATCGCCGAGGCCTGCGAAGGCGGCGGGAAAGCGGAGACGTGTTTCGAAGATCGGCCAGAGGATGTCGACATATTTGCCGCTGGCGACGCTGCCGAGGAGGATCACTTCGGCGTCGTGATCGAGAGCGGCGGCGAGTGAACGGGCATCGCGCTCGAGAGGCTGGCGGTAGTTTCGTTTGCTGCCATCGACCGGCGTTCGCGACATCACCTTCATCCGATCCGGAGTCAGGCGCCAATCGGGCGGAACGAGTCCAAATCCGGGCGTGATGACGTAGACGCCGCAGCCATCGACATCCGCCGGCTTGGCAAAGTGCTGCGCATAGCCGATCTTGCCGCGAAAGTAGAGAGAGCTCATGAACGCGAACGCCTTCGCGATCTCGACGCCGTCGGAAGATCGATATTGCAACGCCGCTTCGAAGCTCGCGCGCGGCGAAGTGAATTGCTTCGCACGAATCCCGCTGGTGTTGGCGGGCGAGAGCAGGAAGATGCGGGGCGGCACGGGGTGGTGAAACAGCAGTGGGTGTGGCCGCGCTTCCCGGTTCGTTGGACAAAAACAGCGGTCATGCGGAGACGCGGAGACCACGGAGCTCGCTCCGCATCTCCGCGCCTCCGCGTGATCGGCGTTTCAAGAGCAACGCTACCGGCCAAACCTCCTACCGCGTAAGCTACTCACGAATGCCGCACATCCTTCTCTTCACGCTTGCCGTTGCCGCGATCAGCACGGCTTGCATCGCGCCGGTGGCGCTGGCGCTGGCTGCGTGGTCGTGGCGGGCGGGCGCGAAAGGGCTCGTTCTTGACGCGCTCGCGGCGCTGCCGCTGGTCGTACCGCCGACCGCAGTGGGGTTCGTGTTGCTGGAGATTCTCTCTCGGCGAAGCGCATTCGGCGCGTTTCTCGATCGCATAGGCGTCGAGGTTCTCTTCACTCCGAAAGCGGTGGTCCTCGCCTGCGCGGTGATGTCGTTTCCTCTGATGTTTACGGCGTTCCGCGTCGCGATCGAGACGACGGACCGGCGCTATTTTGATGTGGCCCGAACCCTCGGCGCGTCGCCGTTTCGCGCGTTCGTACGCGTGACGCTCCCGCTGGCCTGGCGCGGACTTCTGAGCGGTGTCCTGCTCGCATTCTGCCGCGCGCTCGGCGAGTTCGGCGCGACGATCCTCATCGCCGGCAACATCCCGGGCCGTACCCAGACGATGGCGCTGGCGATCTACGACCGCGTGCAGAACGGCAACGATCACGACGCCGCGGTGCTGGTCGCAGTCGTCGTCGCCATCGCCTGGGTTCTGGTGTCGGTCAGCAGCATCCTGATCATGCAACAGCGACGGCGGCTGGAAACATGATCGAGATCGACATCAGCCTGCCGCTGGCGCATTTCACGCTGGAAGTTCGCTGCGCGTTGCGTGCGAATGTCACCGCGATCGTGGGACCATCGGGCGCGGGAAAAACGTCGCTCATCGAATCGATTGCCGGCCTTCGCCGCGCCATCGGAAGAATCGCAATCGATGATGCCGTGCTCGTCGATACGTCGCGGGGCATCGACCTTCCACCGGAGCGCCGATCCATTGGCTACGTGCCGCAGGATGCCGCGCTCTTTCCTCATTTGAGCGTGCGCGAGAACATTCGGTTTGGCGGTACGGACCACGATCGATTCGATTCGCTCATTGACGCCCTCGAGCTCGCGCCGGTCCTGGCGCGTTCGCCGGCATCCCTTTCCGGCGGTGAGCGGCAGCGAGTGGCACTGGCGCGAGCACTGATGACGCGGCCGCGCCTCCTCTTGCTCGACGAGCCGCTGGCTTCGATCGATCAGCCTCTTCGCGAGCGCATCCTGCTCTACCTCCGCCGCGTTCGCGACCTCGGCATCCCGATGATCTACGTCACGCATCAACCGTTCGAAGCGCTGGCGCTCAGCAGTTGGTGCGTCGTCCTGCGCAACGGCGCAATCGCTGCCGAGGGAGCGTCGCGAAGTGTGCTCGCCGATCCGGACGTGGCGGGAAGCGCCGACAACGTGTTCGAAGTCTCAGAGCCCGTTCACGATCGCGAGCTCGGCATCACGCGCGCAACGACCAGCGATGGTTTGACGCTGGTCCTTCCCTACGATCAGGTGGCCGAAGCGCGGTTCCCCATCGTCGTGCGAATCCGCGCGGATGACATCGTCGTCTTCGGCGAGAAACCTGCGTCGATCTCCTCGCGCAACATCTTCGAAGGGACCGTGTCGTCGCTTTGCGAGAGTGACGGCATCGCTGACCTCATCGTGACGACGCCTGCACCATTGACCGTGAGGATTACGCGTGCGGCCGCGCAGGATCTTTCGTTGAGTATTGGCTCGCGCGTCTGGCTCGCGCTGCGCAGCCGCGCGTTTCGTATCGTCGGCTAGCCGTGTCGGTTGTTGCGGCGAGCTCGCAGGCGCTCAAGCCTTCCTGACACTTGCTTTGTTCTTTTCCGGTCGAGGCTGCAGCGATTTAGTTTTTCGGGTCGACGCGCTCTTCGCAGAGACCGTCTTTGCAGCAATGTGGCGAGGTAGCCGCACGCCTTGCCGGCGCCAGAGTATTCTTGTTCGTGGTAAAGGAACCTCGCGGAAAAAAGCATCGAGAAACACTGACGGATCAGTTGCCGCAGAGATTTCAAGCTTCAATTGCCTGGACCACTCTCCCCAGTAAAGAACAAAGTATTCACCCTGGTCGAGTCGTATCAACGCTGCTTTTGAAGGTTCCGGAGTCTCCTGCGGATCTGTGAGGTAGTGAAATGGGACCGGAAACCATCTGGATAATTCCGACTCAGAGATGCGCGCCGTAAGAATCGGGAATGCTCGCGTTCTCAGTTCGTCTGGCTTGCCCACTCGCATATGTCTACTCTGCGTCGCGCCTCATCGTAACAACAACGTCGATTGCGACCAACTCCCCTTTTCGCAACACGATCACGCCCGGAGAGCCTTCGCTCCATTGTGGCCAGCCGGGGACTGACCACGGATCCGGCGCGACATCCGTGAAGAATTCTACTCCCACTGCGCTCTGAGGCAGAGGTCCATCCCAGGCCTTCACCGCTGGAAACAAGCCGCTGTAAAAGTTTCGCCTCGGCGCACCCCACAACTGTCCCGATGTGCAGACCAGATCGTTCTCCTCTGGTTTCATATCGGAGCGGCGATGAAACGGTCCGAAGCGCGCTGGCCTGTCACGCGAGCTCATCGGCGCCAGATGATATGCGAGCATTGCGAGACCTCGCCGTTGCGACGCCTGCTTCAATTCAACACATCCCGCGGCGGTTGTGCCGGCGGTGCATTTTTGCCCAGCCGCGCGAAGGTAGGTTTCCGCCGCGCAAACTCCCCATTACAATGTGCGCCATGTTGATCAAAGGAATGACGGAGCAGGAGATTCGAGTCCTGCAGGAGTACCGGCGTGTGGGTACCGAGTCGCTGACGATCGCGGCGATTGCGGCAATCAAGCATCCGGCGGGAGGCGGCGAGAGTCCGGCGTTGTCGCTAGTCGAAAAGGGCTTTCTGACGACCGATGCGGCGCGGGAAAACTTCGTCCTGACGCCGAAAGCGAAGGAGTTTCTCTCCTACGATCCGAAGCCGGAGTTCGAGGAGGGAGGGGCCTCAGGAGACGTACCGGCCGAGGTTGCCGAGTAAATTGCACACTAATCGGTGCAATCTATAACTCACGCAAATTCAGCAGTTTACAGGCGTGACCTTGGGTCACAAATGATACCTGTACGCGTAAACGCCATTGACTCAGGAACTTAGCTGACGTAGCATGAGTCGCCGAGGATTGGAAATGAACGATGGCGACAAAGCAAAAAGCAAAGCAGCCAAAGCCAAAGCCTCAGGGAAAGAAGCCAGCAGCAAAACCGCAGCAAAAACAAAAGACGGCCAAGCCGTCAAAGCCGGTGGCAAAAAAGAAAGTAGCAGCGCCGGCAAAGCCAGCGAAAAAAAAGCCGGCACCGTCAAAGCCAGCCCCAAAATCGTCGTCAAAGCCGGTAGCAAAGTCGCCGGCAAAGGCAGCGCCAAAACCGCAGCCGGCGAAAAAGCCGGCCGCTCCGACGACGGCGACATCCGATTCACCAACCCAGCCATCGAAAGCGCCTTCAGGCGCGCCGTCAAAAAATACCCCAACGCCTTCCGCCGCCTCACCGACTGACGGAAGCGTTCGGTACCTGACGGTTCAGGACATCGTCGAGCTTCACCGCGCAATCAGCGTGGAGTTCGGCGGCAACCAGGCGCATCCTGGCGTCGTCGACTCCGCGTTCGGACTTCTCAACAGCGTGCAGCGGCCGCAGGTCATGATGCTCGGGCGCGAAGCGTACGCAACGTTTCCGGACAAAGTCGCCGCATTTCTTTTTGCGCTGCTGATGAACAGCCCGTTCCGCGGAGGCAACCGCCGCGTGGCGCTGGCGTCGCTGTTCGCGTTCTGTGAGCTGAACAATCGCGACATCGACACGCGCCTCCTCGACGAGAAAGCCGCGGAGAATCTTTTCAAGCGCGTGGCCGGACATCGCGAGCTCGGCATTCCTCCGGAAAACGTCTTCCGCGAGATTCGCGAGACGATGACGCGCGTCATCACACCGCTTTCGTAAGTCGGCACGCCTTGTGATCTTCCGGGCGCGGAGGATTCAATGGCTACCAAGAAAAGCAGCAAGGCATCAAAGAAATCAACGTCGCGCAACCCGGATGCGATCGCTCTCCTGAAAAAGGATCACGAAAAGGTTCGGGGTCTGTTCGCGCAGCTCGAGAAATCGGCGATGCGCGGAGGTCCGAAGGTCCAGCAGCTCGTGACGAAAATCGACACGGAGCTGAAGATCCACACGACCATCGAGGAAGAGATTTTCTATCCCGCCTTCCGCGACGCCGTGCGCTCGAAAGACGACAAGAAGATGTACTTCGAGGCGCAGGAAGAGCATCACGTGGTCAAGCTCGTGATGCCGGAAGTCAACGACTCGGAGATGAGCGGTCCGGAGTTCGCAGCGAAGGCAAAGGTGCTGCAGGAGCTCGTCGAGCATCACGCCGGCGAGGAAGAGAAAGAGATGTTTCCCAGCGCTCGCAAGGCGTTCAGCCGCTCCGAGCTTCAAGACCTCGGCGACCGTCTGGCCGCGCGCAAGAAAGAGCTGGGCGGATAATCGAAGACGGATTCGGCCCGGCGTCACCGGGCCGAATCATCACTTTTTCTCGCGCGCCTCGCGTTCGTGCAGCGTGGCGTTGATTCTGCCGAGGAGGATGCGGGCGACGCGGAGATCGTGCCCGGCGTCGATCAGCAGGATCGTGATGTCGCCGCCGGCCCAGAGCAATCCCGCGAGCACCAGGAGCCGTGTCGCTTCGCCGAGGAGCGTCATGAACGCGCCGACGCCGCTGGTGATGACGCCCGTCACGACCTCGCCGAGGAGCATGACGACGAGCAGGATCGCCAGCACTTTGAAGAGCCGCGCGATGTAACGCAGCGCGATGTACGGTTCGAGATCTTCTGTGCGCACCTCGCTATCGCGGGCGCGCTTGTCGTCGCTTCGCATCGGCGGCGCACCGCACGCGGGACAGACGCGCGACGGGTCGGGACGCTTCGCGCCACATTCGGGGCAAGTTGCCGGGGTGTTCGTTACTGCGTCAACCACGTTACCTCCTGATGCCTGGTGGATTAGTTGATTCGTGGATTAGTGGTGTGTTCCTAATCCACGAATCGACTAGTCACTAATCCACTGCTCCTATCCACTTCCCGTTCCGTGCCACCGCGCGCGATAGCCGCGCACGTCGATGTGCGTGAACGGGCCGTGGCCACAACATGCGGAATAAACGCCAACTCCGCCGACGAGCGACGGGTTCTTGATCTCGACCCTTTCCACGGCCTGTTGCACGACCTCGGCATCCCGAACATCGACGCGGCCATCGTGGTTGAGATCGTCCATCACGCCGTTGCCGTCATTGTCGACGAAGGTGTCCGAGGCGTCGCCGTACATGTGCCGGCTCAGGTTGGCGCGGCCTTCTGTGTTGCCTCCGCCGTGGTTGTACTCGGGCGTCCGGAACCCGCTCATGATGTGGAAGCGCTTGACGGGATGGCCGGTCGCCTCCAACTCCTGAATCGTCAGCTCGAGCTTGTCGAGCAGCTTCGGATTCAGCAACAGGTACTTCGGCCAGACGTTCGGCTGATCTTTGGTCAGGAAATCGCGCAGCTTGAAATGCGCGGAGATCGGCGTGTCGGCATTCGCTTGCGTCACTTCGATGAAGCCGCTCGGATTCGCATACGCCGGCGTCTTCGGCTTCCCCCCGTTTTCGAACGGCCAACTGCCGAGGAAGTAGGTGCCGATGTGGCCAGCCCGCTTTTCGGAAAATGGGACGAGCGTGATGACGCTGAAATCGTCGAGCTGCCGCATGGCCTGATCGAGTTGGATGGCGAGCTTGTAAACGCCCGGCTGCTCCGGCGCGGTGAAGTCGGAGGAGACCTTCTCGGTTCCGCCGGTCAGCACGGACTTCGCTCCGCCCGGCGCTCCGGCGACGATCGGCGCGCCGGGTGTGAGCGTCGTGAAAAATACTTTCCCGCTCCGTCCGCGCAACGGATTGAGAAAGCCGAGCATGGCGTCGTCGATGTACGCGGTGGTGGGCGCTTGTGGCTGAAGAATCTGCGTCGCGATCGGTGCCGGCAGCAAGGGCGGCGGAGGGACCGGCAACGGCACCTTAGCTCCCGGCACTCGTGCTTCCGCCTCCTTCGCAATGCGGGCAATCTCCCGCCGTTGCTCGATAACATCGTGAATGGCGCCGATCCAGCCCGTGACATACAGCATCACGATGACGACCGTGATCCAGTTGAAGATGTGCTTCTGCCGCGCGTTCAGTCCCCCGAACACACGATGCCGCTTCTGAGCACGCGGATAGAGATGATGCTCGGCCACACGCAGAGAAGTTCACGACGCATGCCGTTGCCGTTGGTGGGGAGTTGGGAGTGGGGGGTGGGAGCGGGCGGGTTGCGGGTGGCTGAGTTGTTTCCTTCCACTCCCCACGCCCAACTTCCCACACCCCACCCGCCCATATACTCCGCGCGTGTTGGACGAGTCTCGCAAAGACCTCGCCGCGGGCGTGATCAAGTCGCTGCTTTGGATCGCGGCGTTCTGTTTTGCCGTCGGCATCTTTCTTACGGCGACGCTGCTCTTGCGCGGCGTTCCGGCGACGCCGCATGTGGCGGTGGGGCGCGTCACGGTCGAGAACGCGTCGAAGCTGCGCGAGTACTTGACGGTGCTGCTTTTTTTCATCATCGCGCCGGCCGCGACGATCCCGCTTTACCGGCTCGGTGCGCGCGAGAATCTGCGGCTGCGCGCTGCGGTCAGCGGCGACGGCGTTCGCAATCTCGTTTCCTTGCTTTTCGTCGCGCCATTTTTTCTTGCGCCGTTTCTCTACCTCACCACGTTCAAGCCAGCGTGGCCGATTCTCATCCCGCTTGCGTTTTCGATTCTGCTGCCGCGCGCGGTCATCACCTGGCAGGGGACGTTCTGGATTCGCAAACTCTTCGTGCGTGAGATGGCGCCGCATCACGCGCTGATCGTCGT
>DATAMS010000370.1:0-1526 GCA_036260495.1 Thermoanaerobaculia bacterium | reverse complement strand
GGTCTCACCCTCAGATCCTTCCATCACCGGGAGCTCGTATTCTTTTCCCTTCAACAACAGCGTGGCGGTGCTCATGAACCTCTCTCCTTTCGATTGTTGAGGACTTACAACTTCGCCGTTCCGGCCAGGCCGGCATTTCTTGCAGTTTCTGCGACCGTCGCTGCGACGGCCTGATGAACATTCCGATCGAGGCATGACGGCACGACGTCGCCCGGCTTGGCCAGCGACGCGATCGTCTCCGCAGCGGCGATCAACATCTCGGTCGTAATCGCGCAGCTTCGCGCTTCGAGCGCGCCGCGGAAGAGTCCCGGAAACGCCAGGGCGTTGTTGATCGATCGTCCATCCCCCGCGAACGCCGCCCCCGCCGCCATCGCCTCGGATGGTCCAATTTCCGGTTTCGGATTCGTCAGCGCGAAGATCACTTGTCCTTTGCGAATGTCGCGGGCGGCGATGAGTCCCGGTCGTCCGGTGGCGGCGATGACGATGTCGGCGCTGGCCATGATCGTGGCGGGATCGGAAGCGATGGCGCCGGCGCGCTCGACACGACGCACGGCATCAGGATTGATGTCGCTGACGAGCACTTCGCCGACGCCGTACGAAACGGCGAGCATGGCGATGGCGCTGCCGGCGGCGCCGAGTCCGATCATGCCGACACGCGAGCGTTTCAGATCGCGGCCGGTGATCTTGCAGGCGTTGATGACCGCCGCCAGCGTGACCGTGGCTGTGCCGTGCTGATCGTCATGCATCACCGGTTTGCATAGCCGGCGGCGCAACTCGTCTTCGATGATGTAGCAATCGGGGATGCGGATGTCCTCGAGGTGAATGCCGCCGAACGTCGGCGAAACGCGCATCACCGTCTCGACGAACTCGAAGGGATCGAGCGTGTCGATCAGAATCGGCGTGGCGCTGATGCCGGCGAGCTCGTCGTAGATCACGGCCTTTCCTTCCATCACCGGCATGCTCGCCAGCGGGCCGATGTTGCCGAGCCCGAGGACGCGGGAGCCGTTCGTGAAGATGCCGACGGAGTTGCCGACCGACGTGAGATCCCAGGCCCGGTTCGGATCTTTGACGATGGCTTGCGACACGCGCGCGACGCCCGGCGTGTAGATGCTGCGCATGTCGGCGAGCTGATCAAGATGCACGCGGCTGGTGGAGTGGAGCTTGCCGCCGCGATGCGCTTCGAAGACGCGGTCGGTGGACTCGACGACGTCGACGCCGTCGATCTCGCCGATGCAACGGACCACGCGCAGCGTCTGCGCTTCGTCGATGGTCTCGATGGTGACGTCGCGCAACGTGGCGGTCTCACCGACCTGGATCGTGGAGACATCGCCGATCAATCCTCCCGCTTCGGCAATGGTGTTGGCGAGGCGCGCGAGCTGACCGGCACGATGCTCGACACGCACACGCAGGACAGTGTCGATGACGTGTTCGCTCATGAAACGCGAATCTGCCTCAAGTGAAGGCGGATGCCCATCGCAGCGATCACTGGCTCGGGTGCTCTACGTCACGTGGAAGGGGTCAGACCC
>DATAMS010000436.1:0-5532 GCA_036260495.1 Thermoanaerobaculia bacterium | reverse complement strand
GTGCCGACCGTACCGCTGCTCGTGCTTCTGGCGTACCGCCCGGAGTTCGGGCCGCCTTCCGCGTGGATGAGGGGCGACAACATCAGCCAGATCACGCTCAGCAAACTCCACCCCGAAGAGATGGAGCGAATGATTCTCCAGATCACGGGCGGCAAGACGCTCCCGCGCGAGGTTCTCGCCGAGATCACCCGCAAGACGGACGGGTTCCCGCTGTTTATCGAAGACCTGACACGCATGGTGATCGAGTCGGACATGGTCGAGGTGCGGGACCAGGAGTACGTAGTCTCCGGGCCTCTCCGCTCGCTGGCGATTCCCGATACGTTGCAGGAGACGCTGATGGCACGCCTGGAGCGGCTGGCATCGGCGCGCGTAGTGGCCCAGCTCGGCGCGACGCTCGGCCGCGAGTTTCTGTTCGATCTGCTCAGCGCGGTATCCGACATCGATGACGAGCGCCTGACGACGGAGCTCAATCGCCTCGTCGCCGCCGGCCTGCTTTACAAGCGAGGACTTCTGAGCCGGGCCCGATACATTTTCAAGCACGCCCTGGTGCAGGAGGCGCTGCGGCAGTCGCTGCTCAAACGTGAACGAAAGCGCTACCACCGGATGATCGCGGCGGTGATCGAGGAGCGGTTCCCGGACGTGGCCAGCAGCCAGCCGGAAGTCGTCGCGTATCACTATTCCGAGGCGGGGGAAGCAGTCAGCGCGATCGGTTATTGGATTCGCGCCGCGGAGATGGCCGTGAATCGCTCGGCCAACGCCGAGGCGCACGCGAACATCCGCAGCGGACTGGCGCAGGTCGATGCCATGCCGGCGGGAGCGGCGCGCAACGAGCGCGAGCTCCATTTGCTCACGCTCGAATCCGCCGTGCTCGCGGCTCTGCGCGGATGGGGATCGAACGAATTGCAGGACATCCTGTCCCGCGGGATGGAACTGGTTCACAGCGACACCAGCCTTCCGGCGCTGCAACTTCGATACGTGCTGTGGAAGAAGTTGATGGTGGCCGGGCGTCTCAACGATGGCCTTCGCGTTGCCGCCGAAATGCGCGAGATTGCCCAAACACCCGGCCTGGAGCGCTACATGGCCGCGGCCGAAGCTGCGACTGCTGACCTCCATAGCTGGCTGGGTCACGTCGCACCGGCCATCGAGCACGCCCGCGCGGGCCTGGCGATGTACGACCTCGATCGCGATCATGAGGAACACGTGTCGAGGTACGGCGAAGACCCCGGCATCGTACAGATCACTTACCTCACGCTCAATCTCTTCCTCGCCGGCTCCATCGATGAATCGCGTGCGTTGTGTGATGACTTCGAGAGCTGGATACCTCGCTTGAAGAACTTGTTCAGCCGGGGCTTCGTTCTCTTCGCGCTCGCCTGGATTGCAGTCCAACGCCACGACGTGGAAGAGGCGAATCGATTGGCGCAAGCCACTCTCGACATCGCCAACGAGCATGGATTCGGACAATGGATCGCGGTCGGCACGGCGATGAAAGGCTGGGCCATCGCCGCACGCGACGGAGAGCGGCTCGCCGAAGGCGTCGCGTTGCTGGAGGAAGGGATACGCCTTTTCGCCGCAACCGGTGCCCGTCTCAATGGACAGTTTTACCTCTCGATGCTTGCTGACTTATGGTTCCGGGCTGGAAATGTGACGAAAGGGATGGAAGCGGTGGAGCGCGGGTTTCGCAATCTCGTGGACACGGATGAGGGCTACTACCGGTCCGAGATCCTTCGCTACAAGGCGGAGTTCCAGGCAATGGCCGGCGCTGATGATTTCGAAATCGAGGATTCGTTCAGCAACGCGCTCGCGGTCAGCAACGAGCAGCAAGCGAAGACGCTGACCCTGCGAACGACGGTCAGCCTTGCGCGCTGGCTGGGCACCCGCGGCCGGGCCGAAGAGGCGGAACGAATACTGAGTGCCGTCTACGAGACCTTCACCGAGGGCTTCAACTGCGACGATTTGCAGCGCGCCGCGGAGGTGCTGGCCGCCCTGCGAGGAGCACCTCAGATTTCGCTATCCACGTCCTGAGATGAAGACTGGTTCGCGCGGACGATGCAGAAACCCGCGCAGCCGCGTGAAACTGTTACGCTCACCTGGATGACAGACGAGGGACGTATGTGGAAGAGGGGCGGAATTCTCCTTTTCGTCTTCTTCGTCTCCGGACTCAGCGCGCTTCTTTACCAGATCGTCTGGCTCAAGTACCTCGGGCTCATCTTCGGCAACACGGTCTACGCGGCGGCCACTCTCATCGCTGTCTTTCTGGCCGGACTCGGCATCGGCGCATTTCTCCTCGGCCGCGTGCTGCTGAAAGTACAGCCGCTGCTTCTTTACGCGGGCGCCGAGGCGCTGATCGGAACCCTCGGCGCGTTCTCGCCGAACGGATTCGCACTCCTGAATCGCGCTTTCGTCGCGGCCTTTCCTTCGATGCACGACAGTCCCCTGCTGTTGTCGCTCGTCCGCGCCGGACTGGCCGCGCTCTTTCTTCTTCCGCCGACGATTCTCATGGGCGGAACGCTGCCGCTGCTCGTTCGCCGGTTTGTCGGGGAGCGCGAAGGCAGTGGCAAAGTCGTTTCCGCGCTCTACGCCATCAACACCCTCGGCGCGACGACAGGCGTGGCGCTGGCTGGCTTCGTCCTGATTCCTCGCGCTGGACTTCTGACCACGATCTTCATCGCTGTGCTCCTCAACTTCACGCTGGCGATCGTCGCGCTTTTGCTGCTCGCCATCGGACGGCAAAACGACGCGCCCATCATCGAAACGCCCGCGCCAAGCATCGCGACGAGCACGCTCGCGCCGATGGCCGTGCTTCTCGCTTCGTTGCTCATGGGACTCGCCTCGATCGCCGACGAAGTCTTCTGGTCGCGCATTCTCGTCCTCCACCTCGGCAGCAGCGTCTACGCCTACTCGTTGATGCTGTTCTCGTTTCTCATCGGCATCGGGATCGGCAGCGCGGTCATCGAGCGCTTCATGCCGCGGCTCGATATCGCGCGCGCCCTCGGCACTGTCGAGATCGCGCTGGCAGTCGTGCTGGCGCTGCAGATTCACCTCTTCGGAAAGTTTGCCGATCTTCTCGGGCTGGTGGTCCGCCCGTTCATCGCCATTGGCTCCAACTCGCTCTTTCCGCCGCTTCTCACCGCCGTGTTGATCGCGCTGCTGATTCCGACCGCGCTCATGGGTGCGGCCTTCCCGCTGACGGTGCGTCTGTACGAGATCAATGCGCGCCGCGGAGAGGCGTCGGCGGTCGGAAACGTCTATCTCGCGAATACGATCGGATGCATCAGCGGCTCGCTGCTGGCGGGATTCGTTCTAATTCGGTTGATTGGCTCGCAGAACGGCCTCTTCGTGATGAGCGGCATCACTCTCTGCGTCGGCGCATGGATGTTATGGCGATCCGCGCGGCCCGAACGATGGCTCGCCTCGATCGCGGCAGTCATCGTCGTCCTCGCCTTCGCGTTCGCAAAGAAAAACCAGGTCATTCTTTCCGCGGGCCTCTTCACCGAGGAGCAAGCGCCGATCCTGCTGTTCCGCGAGGACGTCACGGCCACCGTCACGCTGCGCCAACTGAATCCCGGATTCCTCTCGCTCGAGCTCAACGGCGTCAACGTCGCCGGCACCTCGGGTGAACTAATCGGCACGCAGAAACTGCAGGGACACATCCCGCTGCTGATGCACAAGAACCCCAAACGCGTGCTGCACATCGGCTTCGGCAGCGGCGGCACGGCGTGGGCGGTCTCGCGGCATCCGGTCGACAGCATCACGATCGCGGAGATCTCACCCGAGGTGCTGGAGATCTCGAATGCACGGCTGCAGTCGGTGAACCACGGCGTCCTTCGCGATCCGCGCGTTCACGCCGCGATCGGCGACGGGCGCAACTACGTTCTTGCATCGCCCGAAAAATTCGACGTCATCCTCTCCGACTCCATCCATCCGCGCTACGCCGGCAACGGCTCGCTCTACACGAAAGATTACTTCGAGCTTTGCCGCCGCCGCCTGCTTCCCGGCGGCGTGATTTCGATGTGGCTGCCGATGTATTCGCTCACGACGCACAACTACCTGCAGATCGTGCGCGCCTTCCGCGAGGTCTTCCCGAACACGACGATCTGGTATGTCCCGAACGTCCCAAACGCATTCACGATCGTCATCGGCCGGCTCGAGGACGGACCTGTTCCCTTCGATCGCATCGCCGCGAACTGGACGCCCGCCGTCGCGAATGAGCTCTCCGCGATCGGCATGCGGACCCCGCCCGACCTCCTACTCGCGTTCATGCTCGGCCCGCAGGAAGTCGAGCACATCACGCGATTCGTCGATCCCCACATCGACGACGTCCCCTCAGTCGAATACGAAAGCGGCCGCGTCCTCGACCGCAACGGCACGTGGCTGCAGACGTTCTACCTGCTGACGAAGAACATGACGCCGATGCGGGACGGCGTGAGCGCTCCCGGCATCGACCTCGAGTCCGCCGAGCGGCGACGCCTGATGCTGATGCAGTCCCACCTGAGGTTCATCACCGAAGGCGTGCGGCGCGAGCGGGCCGGGCGAAGGTAAGGCATCACCCAGCTCTTGCCGCGGCCTATTTCTCACGCGAAGCCACGCAGACTAAGTAGCACAACCCCTCGTTCTTCGCGTCTTCGCGTCTTCGCGTGAGAAGTTTTTGCAGAACGAGCGGGAAACCGAGATTTTTTCTCCCCCTCCGTATTTTTTCTCCCTCTCCCAATCACTCCTACCCGCAAGCAGTTCAAAAAAGGGAGAAAGAAAAATGAAGAAGACACTGGCAGTTGGATTTGTAGTAGCGATGTTTGGAATCGTTTCGACGGCTTCGGCGGCAACTTCGAGCGGCACGCTCACCGTGACCGGCACCGTGGAGAGCTCGATCAGCCTGACGATCGAATCCGCGGGCGGCACGACTTCCGGCACCGGCACGGCGGCAGCAAGCTCAGACCTCGGCAACATCAGCAAGTTCGGCTCGGCGCCGACCGGCTTCACGCTCGCACGTGGCGCCAGCAACTGGACGATCTCATCGACCGTCGGCGTCCAGGTCGTCAAAGCGAATCTCACCAGCACCGACTACACGCTCACCGCGCAGCTTGGAAGCGCTCCGGCCTCCGGCGTTGCCTGGAAGCTCAACGGCAGCACGCTGAGCGACTCGGCCGCAACGACGCTCACTTCGACCGGCACCTACGCGTCCACCGGCAGCTACTCGTGGGACATCGTGATCGCCGACAGCGCCGCAGCCGCCGCGATCGACAACAGCATCAACTTCACGGCCACCTCCAACTAACCAACCCACAAACATGAGAAGGCCGGTGCCGGAGAAGCTCTCCTGCACCGGCCCTGGATTATCTATGAAACGCCTCGGCGCACTGGCAATCACGCTTCTCGTCCTGATCGCAAGCACGCGGCCGGCCCGAGCGGAGAAGCGGCGCGCGACGGCGCCACCAACGGACGACTCGGTGACCATCGCATTCATCGACGCCGATTCGAGTGACGCGCCGATGACCGCCGCCGGTTCCGAGGCGTGGCTCGATCTCAAAACGGTCA
>DATAMS010000406.1:0-3165 GCA_036260495.1 Thermoanaerobaculia bacterium | reverse complement strand
GATCTGATGGTGAAGCCGCTCGTTGCTGCGATTCCGTCGCTCCAGAGAAAAAGAATGACAAATGCGAGAGCCGCCGCGATGAGCAGCGCGGTCTGGACGAACATCGCGGCGGTGATGGCGATGCCGAGGAAGAGGCCGGCGAGCAGTTGGCGGCGGCGATCGGTTTTTCGTAACGCGAGACACGTTGCGCCGAGGATCGCGAAGGTCAGCGGCGGTTCGAGGTAGTGGTGATCGATGCTGCCGATCCACGACGTCGTAACGAGAAATGGCGATGTGGCAAGCGCGACACCGCAGAGAATCGCAACGGTCTCACCGCAGACGCTCGCCAGCGCGAAGACCGTGAGCGCAACGAAGAGCGCGAAGAGCAGCGGCGGGAACCAGACAATTCTCGCGAGAACGGCGTCAGCATCGTTTGCGCCGAGGAGGCGTGCAGCGCCGCCCGCGGCGAGGTCGTAGAGTGGCGGCCAGGGACAGAACGCGCCGCCGATGCCGCGGTCGCGATCGAATTCGAGGACGTGCGGAAAATGCGCCGCCGAAAACGTGATCCGCTTCCAGTGGTAGTCCTCATCGACGGGCGCGATGCGTGGCGAACCGCTTTCGAAAATGTAGGGAGCGTTGAGAAGCCGGACGGCAAGGGCGATGGCGAAGGCGAGGAGGGCGAGGGTGTGGGGGGTGGGGTGTGGGGTGTGGAAGGCTGCGCGGGAGTCGGGAGTCGGGGGTCGGGGGTCGAGGCGGGTGATGCGCGGGAGCGCGGGCTCGTTGTTTCCGATCGTTGACTCATTCTCCACGACCGGGTTCGCGCCGGAAGGCGAGGACGGACGATTGCCGGTAGCCGGGATCTGATCTTCATCCACTAAAGAATGCGTTTGGTCCGCAGAGAGCAGTCGCCGGCTCCGATTCCCGACACCCGACTCACGACCCCCGTCGGGCCCGACCATTCCACCCCCCACACCCAACTCCCCACTCCCCAAGTTTTCTCTTGCCATTTTCCCCGCTTTGCCCGAATCTTATTTCGCGTCCGTCCAAGACGTCCGAAAATCAAGGTGATCCCGCTGCGAAGACCGTTCGCCGCTTTCCTTTTTGCGCTCGCCGTTTACCCCGCGGCGGCCGGAGCGCAGGAATTCGTGTCGACACGCTGCCACGAGTCAGAGGTCATTCTCGACGCATCGCACAACGCCGCCAAGCTCACTGATTGCGGCGACGCTTCGGCGCCCGATCTTCTCTGGCATCTCGACCGGATCGATCAGCACGATGGCACCCTCGACGGCGTCTACCGTCGTCACGACCTCGGCGCCGGAACCGTCGTCTACGTGATGGACACCGGCGTTCTGGCCACGCACGCGGAGTTTGCGAACGACGCCGGAGACGGCAGCCGCGTCATCGCCGGATTCGACGTCACGCGCGGCGTCACGATCGGATCATCGAACTGCACGAGCGCGAACAAGTCGCTCGATCCTTGTTACTCGAACATGAATGAACTGACCGGCGCCTCGCATGGAACCAGTGTGGCGTCGCTGGTGGCCGGCAAGAATATCGGTGTCGCGCCCGAAGCGCTGATCGTCAGCATCCGCGTGATGAACGAGTCGGCGCTGGCCACGACGCGGACGTACCTCGAGGGATTGAACCGCATCATTTCGCACTCGTGGGATCCGTCAACGCCGCAGTTTCACACCGCGGTGGTCAACATCAGCGGTTGGGTGTTGGAGAAGCTGGCTTCGAATCACGATGCGAATCCGGTGACGTACGCGTCGGTCGAGCAGAAGATGCGCGACATGATCAACGGCGTCGATGCGATGGGCCATCCCGATCCGAACGGCAAGCGCTTTCTGTTCGTCGTCGCCGGCAACAATGTCGACAATGGCTGCGGCCGCGCTGGCGTCGTCGACCGTTTTCCGGCAACGCTGGGGAAGGACATCGACGGTCTGATCACGGTCGGAGGCATGACCGCGGACAATAGTTGGTGGCCGGGCGCGTGTCACGGCGGCCTGGAGATTCTGGCGCCGTCGCAGGGAATCTTCAGCGCGTCGATCACGGCGGTCGATCACTACCGCGGCACGAAGCCGAACCTCCGCTCCGGCACTTCGTTCGCGGCCCCGATCATCTCCGGCATTGCGGCGCGCCTCCTGTCCGAGAATCCGAACCTGACGCCGCAGGAACTGGAATCGATGATCACCGCAACGCAGTCGCGAATCATCAATCCCGACGCCACCCGCGCCGACGGCAAGGTTGCCTTCGTGCAGGACGCGCCCGCGGTGATCACGGCATCGCACGGCGTAGGACGGACGATCGCGCGCCTGGCGCCGTGATTCACGCGAAGACGCGAAGGCGCGAAGAAAGCTCTTCAATACTTCGCGTCTTCGCGCCTTCGCGTGAGACCCCATCACATCATCGTAAACGCGCGCTTGCCCTTGATCTCGAAGGTCTCTAGCAGCGCGTGTCCGCGTCCGTTCAACAACCAATCGACGAATCGTTGCGCGTTGGCGGACTCGGGTCGCGCTGATGGTTGCGGGAGGATGACGGCGTAGGTGTTGCGCAGGAAGGGATCGCCGGCGAAGAGTAGGCGGAGCTGCAGGTTGTCCGCGAGCTGTTCGAACGTGGCGCGGTCGCTCAGCGTGTAGGCGCGCATCTCGCTCGATGAACGAAGCAGTGCCGGCATCGGCTGGCCCATCTTGATGTAGCCGGGATTGAATGCCGGCACCACCAACGCCGCCCGCCAGATCGCGAGCTCTTTCGTATTCGTTCCGGATTGATCATCGCGCGAGAGGAAAACCCGATGACCCTCGTGGATTCGACGGAACGCATCCGCGGCGCTGCGCGCGTGCGCGACATCGGCCGGATCATCGGGCGGACCGACGATGATGAAGTCGTTCCACATGAACTGGCGGTAGAGCTTCGCGCCGTTCGCTTTGAGGAAGCGCCGCTCGGCGGCGGGATCGTGCGTGATCGCGACGTCGGCCTCATGCTGCGCCGCGAACTCGAGAGCGCGCGCCGAGCTGACGACGAGCGGATGGATATCGATGCCGCTGTCGCGCTTGAATTCGACGATGAGCATCGGCAGGACGCCCGATCCCTGCACCGTCGTCGTCGTCGCCAGAACGAACGACTTCGCTTTCGGCTCCCGCGCGCATGCGGCGAGCAGCAACGCGATGACGACGAGAGCGCGGC
>DATAMS010000394.1:0-7181 GCA_036260495.1 Thermoanaerobaculia bacterium | reverse complement strand
CTTCTTCCATTCATCCAATCCAGCGAAAGGGACGACGCAATCGGTATCGATGATGAGCGGAATCCGGCCCATACAGAGCGTCTCGTACAAGCGCGTCGAGAAGTTTCCACTGCCTCGTACGCAGACGACGTAATCGCTGTCCCTGATGTTCTCGACGAATTCGCGCTTGACGCGCTCACCGACTTGCTGATTCCAACGAGATCCAGTGAGGCGCCTCCAAAAACGCGACGTCATGCTGCCACCGAAGTATCCCCGCCGCCGGATGAAGCGCGTCCGCACGACGCCACTTTGTTCGAGCAGATCAAGGACTTCGTTCCGCAGAGCAAACGCCGCGGCCTCGTGCGGCGGCACATAGTTCCGGCTGGTCATCCTGGCAATCCATGATTTCTCTCGAAGGCCGGCAGCACCGCAAAATCCAACGACGGGCACCTCCGGTTTTTCCCGAGGCGTCATCACGCCTTCAAAGTGGTTCGCGACGAGATCGCCGCTCCATCCCGGAAGCGGCAGCGTGCCGGGACGCGGAGTCGAGCGGTAGAGTGACGGGCGAAAAATGATTGCATCGCGAAACGGAAGCTCTTCCTCGGAATCGGAGTCGAAGAAGATGAGGAGACGCTTTCCCGCCCGACTGACGGCGTCCGCGAACGCGAGAGCCATTTGCCGGGCCTCCGCGGTGACACAGCGGTTCCAGTGGACCGGTAAGACGGCGAAGCTGGCGTCAGCAACATCAGCGACGAGCTCGAAGAACCGTTCGCCAGTTCCCGCATATCGATCGAAGCGCCGGGCCGGAAGCCATTCGGCCCGTTCTATCGCCGGACCCCAAAACGGCCACAGAATCGCAGAGTGGGGGAGGCCCGGAGGAACAAAGCGACGGTCCGAATAAAGCCTCAACCGGCCTCTCCCGTTCATTGCCGCTATTGTGCGATGAATTCCGAAATTGGGGTGAGTTGTAAATGCTTTCCGGCAGCTTCTGAATGACACCGTTCATGCGAGCCTTATGAGCTCATCTCACGCCCGCAATCGCGCTCGATGCACTGCCTCGGCGACCGCGAGCATCACGATTGCGATCGCCGCGTACATCGCCGGCACGCGCATCGCTGGCGTCGAGAAGAATCCGGCGAAGTCGAACGCGGGGGTCTGGCCTTTGTCGTTCACCACGACGTACCAGAACGTCAGGAATCCGACGATGAAGGTTTTCGGGTTGCCGCTGATGATGCCGAGGGCGGTGGCGGCGGCGGCGACGAACGCGATTCCGATCAGCATTGCCGGCAGTCGAACAGGATGGGCGATCGCGATCTGCAGCACTGGCGCGATCAGAAGCAGCATCGCCACGATCGCGGACGACAACAGCTTCCACGCCAGGAAGCGTTCGCGAAGGCGCGGCGCGGCGTAAATCAGGCCTGTGGTTCCGGCGCGGCGATCACGAGATGCCACTTCGGAGATGAAGATGGCCACGATCGCGAAGGTGATCGGGAGTGACGCCGGTGCCGCGAGCGACGCGATGCTGATGCCGATGAGCGCGAAGACCGTGAACGGCGTCGAGGCGAACGTCATCATCGCGTCCTTCAGCGCCGCGCCGCGAACCGGGATCGCGGCAATGGGACGCGCGAACGGCCGCGCCAGCGCGTTGAAGTTGCGCATCCAGCCGCGCTTGCCTTTTGCGCCAGCAGCGCGCAGGCGAGCCGGATCGAATCGATGAAAGAAGAGGAGCCCGATCAGCAGCAGCGGAACTGGCGTGATCGTCGAGACGAGACGCGTGGCCCAGGCGCCGCCGCCGAGGTTGAGACCGGAGATCGTGACCGGCGGCTTGGCGGCGTTGAATGACGACGATCCGATCGACAGAGACTGCGTGTGAAGGTTTCGCTGCGTCTGCTCCATCAAGTAGCCAAAGCCGCTGAAGTCGAAGTAGCGCGCCAGTCCCCCGCCACCGCGAACCATCATGTTGACGACGAATCCAAGCGACATCGCGTAAAGAAAAAAGTAGGCGACATCGCCGAAGCGCCCGGAAAGAAACGGAATCGATTCGAAAACGATCGCGACAACGGAAACGAACACGATTGTCGACGGCGTCACGATCGCGTATTGCTTCATGAAGAGCAGCGGCTCGAGGGGCGCTTCGCCGCGAACGACCTGCATGGCCATCGACACCAGCATGAAGCCGAAGACGAACGTGGAGAGGAAGACGACGTTGCCGAGAAACTTGCCAACGATGTACTCGCTCGTCCCCATGTTCGTCGAGGCCATCACGTACCCGCAGCGCGAATCGACGTCGCGGCGAACGGCGTTCGAGATGACGTAAAACCCGAACAGGCCGATGAACATCGACGCCAGCATCGACGTGCCCATGCCGATGGCGGCGGAGTTGTAGAGAACGCGCGCGCCGTGGATTTGCATCAGCGTTCTTCCGGTCGATGTGGCGGGAACCCAGACGTATGCGAAGCCGCTCAGCAACAGGAAAACGATGACGGTCGACGCGCGCCGGAAGCGGATCAGAAAGTCCGCGCGGACGATTGCTGCAATGCGTTGAATCACGCGGCCGCCTTCCCGCTCATCGTGTGAAGGAAGGCATCCTCGAGCGTCGGTTCGGCGGCAGTCGCGCCCCCGCGCGGCTCGTCGCCGCTGACGATGCGCACGTGAACGCCGTCCGATTTGCGCACGGCGCTGGAGACGCGCGCGGTGCGGCGCAACTCATCGAATCGCTCCGACGGCACCACCAACTCCCACACGTTCCCCTCGGCGCCGCGCATCAATTCTTCCGGCGTGGCGCAGGCGACGATCGAGCCGCCGTTCATGATGGCGATGTGCGTGGCCACCGACTCGACGTCGGACACGATGTGTGTCGAGAGGATGACGAGCTTGCCGAGGCCCGCGTCCGCGAGCACGTTGCGAAAGCGCACGCGCTCTTCGGGATCGAGACCGGCGGTCGGCTCGTCGACGATGACGAGATCGGGATCGTTGACCAGCGCCTGCGCGATTCCGAGCCGCTGTTTCATGCCGCCGGAGAATCCGCCGACCGGCCGTTTGGCGACGTTGTGCAGGTTCACCATCTCCAGCATTTCGTTGATGCGCGCGCGGCTGTGAACGCCCTTGAGCGCAGCAAAGTAGCTGAGAAACTCGTGCGCGGTGAGGTTGTCGTAGACGCCGAAATCCTGCGGGAGGTAGCCGAGGCGGCGTCGAATCTCATTCGGATTGCGCACGACATCGACGCCGTCGAAACGAATCGCTCCCGCGGTCGGACGCGTGATCGTGGCGATCATCTGCATCAGCGTCGTCTTGCCCGCGCCGTTGGGCCCGAGGAGGCCGAGGACGCCGCTGCCGATGGAAAGAGAGAGATCGCGGACGCCGTAGTTGCCGCCGCGGAACTGTTTACTGACACCTTCGAGCTGAAGCATGCGCACCTATACGCAACGCGAGCGCAGCGGTTATCAGAAGCGCGAGCGTGATCAGGCTGATCGCGCGGCCGGTCACGAACGCTTGCGGAAGATAGACGACGCGAACTTTGTGATGCCCGGCCGGCACGAAGACGCCGAGGAAGGCGTGATTGGCGCGAATGATTTTCGTGCGCTTGCCGTCCACGTATGCACGCCAGCCGCGCCACGCCGTTTCGGAGATGACGACGAATCCGTCGCGTGTCATCACCGCGTCGAGATCGAATCCGAGCTTGCGCGAGTGGATGGCAATTGTGCCGGGACCGTTCGGCGCATCGCGAGGCGCGCCGGGAAGATCGAGCCAGGCCAGGTCCGCAAAGCCGGTCGCGGCGGCCATATCCTCGACGTCGTTGCCGGCTCCTGACCGGATGTTCCGCGGCACGAACGCACGCGGCAGAACGCGCATGTTCTCGACGAGGCGCGAGCCGTGATCGTCGACGACACTGCGCCAACCGTCCGGAATCGGATCGCCATCCGGCACGATGGCGAAACGGACGTTGAGCATCGAAAGCATCGGCCGCGTCAAGTCGTCGACCTGATTGAATCCAAATCCTCCGCGGCGGCACCACAACGGAAACGTTTCGTCGTACGCCGTGAGCGTCATCGCCGTCATGACGCGCGCATCTTCGAGGCCGTACATCGTGGCGGTGTTCGGGAAGAGTCCCGGTCCGGTGGCAACGATCCGGAAGGGCTCGCGAACGTTCTTCAATGGTTCGAAGAGCGCGAGTTGCGGATAGGCGATACGCGAGTCGTTCGCGGGAACGAGCGCGCCATCGGAGATCGTGCGCTGCAACAGGATCAGCGCGAAAAGAATCGGAATGGCGATCTTCCGATTGGCCACCACCAGCACCACGATTGCCGCCAGCGCCAGCGGCACCACCTCGGACACAAAACGCGGCGTGTCGATCGATCCCGCGTGCATGGCCGAGGCGGCGGCTGCGAGTGTGATGAGCAATGCGGCCATGACGATTCCGGCGCGATCGGAAAGCGCATCGACCGCGAACGCGGCAAGGATCGCGAGACAGAGAGGTACAGCCGAGGCGAGACGGTCGTTCAAGGCGAGATTGAAAAGCGGGAGCCGGTGAAGAAACTGCGCGACCGGCCAGGCGTTGGCGCTGGCGAGAAGAGCGAGAAATCCGAGAATCGCAAAGAACCATCGCTCGCGGCGTCGCGATTGCCACATCGCGAAGATCGCCAGCGCCAGCGCGATGCTCCCTGCCTCCGCCCGCGCCATCGGAAAATTGCGGAACAGGTTGCGCGCGAACGGCAGCAGATCGGACAGCAACGCCGCGCGCGGAAGGCCCGTGGCGACACGAAGCGGACCAGGCGCGAAGAACTCCGTGCGGATGCGATGCTCGACCGTCTGGCTGCTCGCGTCGAGCATCGGCAGGATAGCGATGGCGCTGAGCAGCAGCGCAACGACGCCGGCGCCGATGGCGTAGGCAATTGCGCGGCCACGCTGCTGGCGATCGCGGCGCAGCAATTCGAAAATCCCGTACACGGCGCCGATTGCGGTGACGTGAAGCAGAGTCTCAGGATGACCGGCCAGCGCCTCGAGCGTGAGCACGACGGCGAGCGTCATCGCGGATCGCATCGAAGGCGCTGCGACAACGCGGCGCGCGGCCATCAGGATGAGCGGAAACAACGACCAGGCGAACCCGAGCGGCCAGAGAATTTGCAACGCGATCGGCGCGCCGAACGCAAAGACTGCCGCGGCGACCAGCGACGCCATCTCGCTGCACTCCAGCTCCCGCGCGAGCAGAAACGCGCCGAGCGCAGCGAGAAAAAAAGCGATCGACGCCGTGAAGCCGAAGCTCGCCGCCACCGGCAAAATCAACGCGATCAGCGTGAATGGACTGAACGGCGCCGGCTGCGCCTCGCCCGCCAGAATGTCGCCGCATCCCTCGAACCGATTGAGCAGCGGCCACTCGCCATGCGCAATCGAATTTCGCAGCGCCTGCCGCCACGGAATCATCTGAAAGGCAATGTCGGAAAGCGTCCGATTCTGCGGTTCGGGAACGGCCAGCTCGGTCCGATGCGCATACAACGGCTCACTCGTGTACGTCAGTTCGACCGGCGCATAAACGCGGCCGGTGAGCAGCGCGCGTCCTGTGAAAACGAGCGGCAGAAAAAGCAACACGAGCGCTGCGCCGCGCGTGAGGCGCGTGACGCACGCGTGCACGAGGACAAGCAATGCGACGGCAGTCGCAAGATAAAGAAAGAGTGTCATTGGGAACGGCGGATGAAAGGTAAGGCGATGGTAGCAATCACTTGTACGTCATTGGCTCGCATTTCTCACACCCTCGTCCCAGTCTTTCCATTTCTCGCACGCTTGCCCTGCCTTTCCATTTCTCGCACGCTTGTCCCTGCCTTTCCAATCGCGCGCCTTCTCCCCCCGCGCTTTTTGCGGGGGGAGAAGGTGGCGAAGCCGGATGAGGGGAGCGTTGCGAGATCGGAGGGAACACATTCCTTGCGAGCGCACGCCAGACTTGATCGTTTCTATCCAATCGTCCGAAGAAACTCCGCCACCTCTTCGCACCTCGGGTTGTTCGTCACCCCCGCCGAGACCTCGGCCCACTGCAGCGGCGTGCCCTGATGCTCTTCGTCGAGCAGCGATGGATCGGCGCCGGCGGCGATGAGGATTTGAGCCATGCGCAAGTCGCCATTCCATGCCGCGGAGTGAAGCGGCGTGTGACGCGATTGCGCTGCGGTTCGCGCGTTGACGCCGGCGCCGTGCGCGAGCAGCCATTCGACGAGCGCGTAGTGCCGGAAGTCGACGGCGCCCATGAGCACGCCATCTTCGTGGACGATTCCGGGATCGCTCGCAAACATCGCCGCGAGCGTTTTCAGATCGCCGAGGCGTGCGTACTCCTTCGGTGAGGCGGCGCCGCCGCGCGCGATCATGTGACTGACGAGCGCCGTGCCGCGCGCGCCGAGGCGGCTCATGGCGTCGAGCGGAGTCGAGCCCCAGCGGTCTTTTGTGTCGGTGCTGGCGCCGCGCGCGATCAATCGGTCGATCGCGTGCGTGGTGCGCGCGAAGGCCAGAATCGAGCCGCCGTTCGGCGTGATGGAGGGAAGTCCGCTGGCGTCGAGGATCGCGTCAACGCAGGCGTCGTCGGCCATCATCAGCGCCTCGATCAGCCCGATGCGCGCGCCGCGCCGCAGCAGCTCGTCGCGCATGGCCGCCCGATCGCGATTCATGGACAGCATGAGCGGCGACCAGTGATCGTATTGATCGTTGCTGCCGTCGACGTCAGCGCCACGCTCGAGCAGCAGATCGAAGAGGTCGCGGCGTCCGCCTTCGATCGCCAGGTGCAGCGCCTGCGGACGGCCGCCCCAGAACGGATGAGGACCGATTGCGTTGACCATCTGCGGCGCGGCGTCGAGAACGGCGCGGACGTCGTCGATCTTGCCCGCGCCAACGAGCGCAAAGAAGGCTTTCACGATCTCGTCAGCAGTCGGTTTCGGAGATGGCGCCGGCTGCGACGCGGCCGCCTCGATGTGCGCCTTCAATTTCCGCCAGTTCGGGAAGCCGTATTCGCGGGCGACGATGCGTTGCGCGTCCGCGAGCTTTGCGTGAGGATCCGCCGCACGCATTTCAGACAGCCGTTGCTTTGCGGTCTTGCGGAGCCAGCCGAGATTGGGATGCCCGGGGAGTTGCGATGACATCGAGAACCTTCCTTTCGTAAGTGCCCGTTGTCCGCGTGATCGGGCGAAAAGAAGGTGATGCGTGTGACTGAAGCAGGCGGGTTCAAC
>DATAMS010000392.1:0-2271 GCA_036260495.1 Thermoanaerobaculia bacterium | reverse complement strand
TGGCGGGCGCGTGGCTGCCCGTCGCGCGTTGCTCGCGTTGCGTCGTTGATGACAGGACTGCCGCGATCGCGGGGACTTCGTCCGGCATCGTGGGGCGCAGCGATTCTTCGTGATCGGCAATGAAGCGCGTTGAGACGAGGCCGTCGCGAAATGCGGGATGCTGGACGACGCGGCGTAGCCAGGGGATGTTGGTTTTGGTGCCGAGGACGACGTAGTCACGCAGGGCGCGGGCGAGACGATCGATGGCGGCGTCGCGCGTTGGGCCGGAGCAGATCAATTTGGCGAGCATCGGATCGAAGCTGACGCCGATCGCGGTGCCCTGACTCACGCCCGCATCGACGCGCACACCGGGTCCGGCCGGCTCGCGGTAGAAACGGATCGTGCCGCTTTGCGGAAGGAATCGATCGTCAGGATCTTCTGCATAAATGCGCACTTCGATGGCGTGGCCGCGTTGATGAAGATCATTCTGATGCCACGGCAACGGCGCGCCTCCCGCCACAGCGAGCTGCGCACGGACAAGATCGACGCCAACTACCTCCTCGGTCACCGGATGCTCGACCTGCAGCCGCGTGTTCATCTCGAGAAAATAGAACTCGCCTTCCGGCGTGACGATGAACTCGACCGTGCCGGCGCTTCGATAATCGACGCCGCGTGCCGCCGCCACCGCTGCGGCGGCCATGCGCGCGCGAAGATCCTCGCTGTAGCGCGGCGCCGGCGTCTCCTCGATCACCTTCTGATGCCGGCGCTGGATCGAGCAATCGCGCTCGAAGAGATGGACGACGTTGCCCTCACCATCGCCGAAAATCTGAAACTCGATGTGACGCGGCTCTTCGATGTAGCGCTCGAGCAGAAGACGATCATCGCCGAATGATTTCTTCGCCTCACGCTGTGCCGACTCGATCGCGCTTTGCAGATCCGCGGCCGAACGAACGATCTTCATCCCTTTGCCGCCGCCGCCCGCGCTCGCTTTGACGATCAGCGGGAATCCGATACGCGACGCCTCGGCGGTCAAAGTGCCGATGTTCTGGTCATCGCCGTCGTAGCCCGGAACGACCGGAACACCGAGCCGTTGCATGAGATGGCGCGATTCCGCCTTCGATCCCATCGCCGCAATCGAGCTCGCTTTCGGACCGACGAAAATGATGCCGGCGTCGTCGCACGCAGCAGCCAGCTCGGCGCGCTCGCTGAGAAAACCGTAGCCGGGATGAAGTGCATCGGCGCTGCAGCGCCGCGCGGCGTCGATCACGCGTCCGACGTTCAGATAGGTTTCGCGCGCATCGCCGTTGCCAAGGGAGATGGCGTCGTCAAAGTAGCGGCGGACGTAGCGAACGTCGTCCAGTTCCGAATACGCCAGCACCGATTCGATGCCCGCCTCACGGCACGCGCGCGCAATGCGGACGGCAATCTCGCCGCGATTGGGAACGAGAAGACGGCGAAGGCCGGGTGTCGTGGGTCGGGTGTCGGGTGTCGTAACCGGCAAGGGTGCGCTCATCGCTTCTCCGACTCACGACTCCCGGCGCCCGACTCCCGCGTCCATGGCGGCTTCTCCTTCTTCAGGAACGCGCTCATGCCGCTCTGCCCTTCTTCGCTCACGCGGCGCGAAGCGATTGCGTCGATTGTGTATGGGATCGCGTCGATCAGGGGATGCGAGGCGACGTGCGCGATCAGCTTCTTGCACTCGCGAACGGCTTCGGGGCCCGATGATTTGAGTGCCGCGATCGTCTCCGCCACCGCGGCATCAACGTCGTCGACGATGCGATGAACAAGACCGATCCGCTGTGCGCGCTCGGCATCGAATCGCTCGCCGGTGAGAAAGAGCGCCCGTGCATGCGTCTCGCCGATTTTGGCGATCACGTACGGCGAGATCACCGCGGGCAGGATGCCCAGCTTCACCTCGGACAACCCAAACTTCGCGTCACGCGCGGCAATGGCGATATCGCAGACCGCGACGAGGCCGGCGCCGCCGCCGATCGCCGCGCCCTGAATCCGCCCGATGACGGGCAGCGGACATTCATTGATCAGCGCATACATCTTCGCGAGCTTCGAAGAATCGCGGACGTTCTCTTCGCGCGTGTACGCAACCATGCGCGACATCCAGTTGAGATCCGCGCCGGCGCAGAAATTCGGACCGGTGCCGCGAAGAATGACGGCCCGCGCGCGCGATGTGCCGATGCCGCCGAAAAGGTCGATGGCTTCAGTGATCAACTCGTCATTGAACGCATTGTGGACGTCGGGACGGTTGAGCGTGACCGTCAGCACGCCGTCCGCTTC
>DATAMS010000379.1:0-3509 GCA_036260495.1 Thermoanaerobaculia bacterium | reverse complement strand
CATTTGTCTTTTTTCCTCTCGTTATTTTTGTTGCGTTGTTGATGTCTTTTGACCTGGGGCTGGATCCGATGAAAAGTGCCTGCTCACCCCCCTTGGCAATCGAATTGATGGGTCTGGCGAAGCGGGCTGCTTCGCAACGTTTATACGATTAGGTCTTACTTGGCCTTCAACGACGATGCCAGCTCTTCCGAGAGCCTCTCGAAAATGGCAGCGACGATTGGCAAACCACGAGCCGCAGGCCTCGCGGCAACAAACAACTTCTACTTCCGTACGATCTCCGGGGGCTTGGTGCATCAGGTAAAACTACGGGGAAGCGCGAGCGCAGATCCGCCCAGCGAGCGGCTATAGTCTAGGAAGGCCACCACCATGTCAAGCGCTCCCGCCACGCTACGCCCACTTCCGGCGCCGGTCACCTTCACCGTTTCGTCGTTCGATACCACGCCGATTGCCTACGATCTCTACGATCACGCGTCGCGATCCCTGGTCCTCGTCGTGCCCGGTTTCTGGCGCGACCGGCGGCATCCGTCGATGGTCCGCCTGGCCTCCCACCTGAGCGAGCTCGGCTACAGCACGGCCATCGTCGATCCTCGAGGACACGGCGACAGCGGCGGCACCTACGGCTTCAATCTCTTCGAGCATTACGACACGGCGGCGGTTGCTGACGATCTCCTCAACCGCCTGCCAATCGAGTCGATCACGATCGTGGCACTTTCGTACGGAGCGTCGGTGGCCATCTCCACGGCCGCGCGGCACAAACTGCCGATCGCATCATTACTTTTGATTTCCGCCGTCGCCGATTTCGCGAAGATCGTCCCGCGATTCAATCCCTTCACGCTGCACCGTCACATCGCCCTTTCGCAGGCGCTGAAGCGGCCGCGGTTCGACTGGCACTTTCGCACGAGTCCCAAAGTTCGCGCGGTCGATGACGTTCACGATGTCCACGTCCCGATCTGTCTGATCCACGTCAAGAACGACTGGCTGATCGGCCACGACCACTCGCTCGCACTCTACGAAGCCGCAAACGAGCCGAAGGAACTGCACGTGATCGACATCCCCGGCAACTACCACGCCGATCGCATTTTCGCGGTCGCCCCGGGCGAGATCGATCCGGTGTTCGGGGAGTTTTTGCGGCGATACACGCCGGTGTGAGGGGGTGGGGAGTTGGGGGTGGGGTGTGGGAGTTGGCTTTGCGTTGCGAATCACACATCGGCTCTGGCGCCACCAAAAGGTCGCGAGTTGAGCCGGTTCATCTCCGACGCCCGACTCCCGAAACGCGACTCCCGCGGCTCACAACTCCCGATCGCGACTCACTACCAGCAACGTAACGTCATCCGCCAGCGGCGCGTCGCCCATGTGATCGAACACGACCGCCTCGATGGCGCTCGTCAGCGCGTCGGCGTCGTCGCCGTGCATCGCCGACAGGCGTTTCCGCACGTGATCGAGGCTCCCCAGATCCTGCCCATCCTCGTTCTCCGCCTCGGTCACTCCATCGGTGAAGAGAATCAGCGAGTCGCCGGGTGCGAGTTGCAGCGAGTGGCTGCGGAACTCGGCGCGCGTCACGACGCCCAGCACGAGATCCGTTTCGCCCAACTCTTCGGCGCCATCTTTTCGCAACCAGAGCGGCGGGGTGTGACCGGCGTTCGCGTACTCGATCACGCCGGTGGCGAGATGCAGGCGTCCAAGAAAAAGCGTAACGAATTTCGATTGCGGCAGCGTGTCTTTCAACGCGTCGTTGAGTTGTGAGACCAGTGCGGCCGGCGTCGGATCGTTCTTGCAGAAGATTCGAAACGACGCCTGCAGGCCCGCCATCATCAGGCCGGCGGTGATTCCTTTGCCGCTGACGTCGGCGATGACGAAGTAGATCTGCCCATTGGGCCGGCGAACGAAATCGAAGTAGTCGCCGCTGACGGTCCGGCATGGCCGGTTGGCGCCGGAAAACGTGTAGCCCTCGATGCCAGCCGGCGCTGGCGGAAGAAGGCCGCGTTGAATGACGGAAGCGGTCTTCAGCTCCTCGTCCATGATGCGTTTCTGAATCGCTTCTTCGCGAAGGCGCGTCGTTTCCAGCTTGATCGCCGCGAACCGCGCGATCTGCGCCACCAGCCGCACATCCTCCTCGGAAATCTTTCTCTGCGTGAAGAGATAGTCGACGTAAAGAACGCCGACGACGGCATCGCCGATCATCAGCGGTGCGCAGAGAATCGAGCGAATGCCCTGCATGATGATCGATTGCGCGCGGCTCAGTTTCTCGTCGACGCTGACGTCCATGAACGCCAGCGCTTTCTTCTCGCCGACCACTTCGCTCAGCACGGTGTGGCTGATGCGAAGTTCCGACGAATCGCTGCGATCCTGCCGCCGCACTTCGACGTTGACGAAGGACTTACCGTCCGGACCCAACAAACCAAGGGCGGCGCGCGATGCCTGTGTGTGCTCGAGAACCCTGTCCACAATGAACCCGAAAAGCTCTTCGGTGGGCCGGTCTTCGATGAGCTCCCGCGCCAGCAGGTTGAGCGTCTTGAGCTTGGCGAGATCGCCTGTGTCAGACCTTCCGCCGCCCGGCTGCTCGATCTCGTTCACCGGGATCGAGATGGTCATGCTCGGCGATGTGTCGGCGACGGCGAGCATGCGGTCGGTGTTGTGCTCGGCCGTCTCGAAGACGATTTCCGTGTCGCCGAGGCGGATGCGGTCGCCGGTGCGGAGCGGATGATCGCGCTCCATGCGCGAACCGTTCAGGTAGGTCCCGTTCGCGCTGCCGCAATCCTTGAGAATCCACGCACCGCGCTCGGCGATGATCTCCGCGTGCTTCCGCGAGAGATAGCGATCCTTGATCGGAATCGAACAGTCGGATGCGCGGCCGATCGTAACGGCCGTCCCTTGCAACTGTTGCCGGAAGGGCGAGAACAGAGGCGAATAGACCGTGACCTCAGCGCGAGGGGCGATGGGTTCCATAGTGGGTCGCAGGCTTGAAGCGTATCGGGAGCGGGCATTGTAACGGGTTTTGGTTGCCGGGTTGGTTGCTGGGTTGCCGGGTTGCCTGGTTGCCGGGCGGTGGTTAATTCATCAGGCGCTCGCGCAATCGCAGGGTTGCCTCACCACTCTTCCTTCATTCGGCGCTCGTGCAGGTCGCTCAATTCGTGCGCTGCTGGCAACCAGGCAACTTGGCAACCCGGCAACCAGCGCCAAGCCAGAAGACTCCGCAACTCAGGACTCGGGCAACCGAGCAACTCGCGCCCCCGCAACCGCGTGGTACGTTTCCGCCGTGACCGCAGACGTTTCCGCCGACACGTACTATCAGGAAATCGAGGCGCACTTTGCGCTCCGGCGCGGCACGCCGTTCATCCTCAACGCGAAGGATTGGGCGTTGATGAAGAAGTGGCGCGAGGATGGCGTGCCGTTGCCAGTGGTGATCGAAGCGATCGACACAGTCTTCGAACGGAACGAGACCAGCGGTCGCAAAAAAGTCATCTCCAGCCTCAGCTACTGCCGCCACTCGATCAAAGAACTCTGGAACG
>DATAMS010000377.1:0-14449 GCA_036260495.1 Thermoanaerobaculia bacterium | reverse complement strand
CCGCGAGCTCAGCGACGCCGTAGCCGCGCTCCGAATCGCCCGCGACCAGCTGGCCATCAAGGCGAATACCGATCCGCTCACCGCTGCGCTATCGCGCCACGCCTTTCACGCCATGCCGCGCGAAATGAGCGGCACCGTGGTGATGGTCGACGTCGATCACCTCAAGCGAATCAACGACCACGAAGGGCACGCCGCCGGCGACGAAGCGATCCGCGCCGTCGCCAACGCCATCCGCGCCCGCGTCCGCGCCGACGACCTCCTCTTCCGCTGGGGCGGCGATGAGTTCCTGGTCGTCCTGCCGCAACTACCAATCGACGTCGTCACGCAACGTTTCGCCGATCTCGACCGCCCCATCACCACACCCCGCGGCACCACGCTGACCGTTTCGTGGGGTGCCGCCGCTTTCCAACGCGCCGGCGAACTTGATGAAACGATCAGCACCGCGGATCGGGCAATGTACGCCAGGAAAGCGATGGAAAGAGTGGGGTGAGTTCTTAGCGCTCGACGCTACGACGGCCGGAGCGCATTCTTGATGTAACCGACAGCATCCGTGAAGTTCGAGACGAACTTGCACTCCACGCTGGAGATTTCATTCAAGACGGCAGGTTCTTCAAACGCTCTTAAATCCTGGCTGATGAAGCATTTCTGTTCAGTGCTCTTCTCAGCGTGCGACCGCACCGAAGCGAGAACGAGAGCATCCTGTGATGAGAGTGAATGGGTGAGCTCATGCGCCCGAGCCATCCGAATGACTTCGCCAGTCATTGGAATCGTGATGCCATGTTCTTCCACGGTTTGAATTGCCACCTCGAGCCGCTCCCTCGCTTCCTTATCGCCCGCGACGAGAGCGGTAAGGACATCACGTGATTGCTCGCTCAATCCCCGAAATGGCTCCGAACGTGAGATCTCTCGGATGTGCTTCCGAAGGATGGCCTGGACCTCGCGGCGCTCGGTGGCCCGGCGGTGCGCGGTTGCGCGTGCCTCCGCAGCAGAGTAAGCCGGCAACGCCAGAGTGATCGTTCGAGCCTTTGTGAAATCGAGAATCAACTGGCAGCTATCGCATCTCTCCTGCAGATATGCGATCTCGAGGAGAAAATTGGTTTCGACGTAGACGATCACGCGGCGAGATTCAATCGAATGGAGCCGTCGCGGACGGCGGCGGCGAGTCCGGACTCCACTAGCCATTCTGATTCCGGCAAGGTGCCGTCCACAAGCTCGCCCAGCCATGCCTGAATCAGCATGTCAAAACTGCTCTTGTAGAGTGTATCGAGCGGGTATTTGAGCCTCGACAAATAAGGTGAAAGCTCCGACGCTGTGTCCGCTTCAAAATCGGGATTTCCGGGTTCGCGAGCCGGCCGGTGCCAGAGATAAAAATGATTCCGCAGTGCCATCAAAAAATACTCAGGCTGCGGTATCTCGTCGTGCTCGAAGATATTGCGTAGAAAACGCGCCGCCCACTCGCGAGAAGGCGCAGGAACGTTGCGTGCTTCGACGAGAAGGCGTACGCCGAGCCCCGGCTTCTCGACGACGAAATCGGCAATGGGACGATCTTCGGACATAGAGCCGTTATTCTACTCGCGTTTGGAGGACTGACTACACCCTTCGCCTCGTCCTCGACGCCACCTTTTCCGTCTCAACCCACGGCTCGATTCCGGGCGCGGTACAGCGCGGGATTTTCTCGCCGAGGATTTCTTCGATCTGGCGGACCATGGGGACGTCCTGCCAGGAAACGATCGTCGACACGATGCCCAGCGCGGCGCCGCGGGCGGTGCGGCCGGCGCGGTGGACGTAGTCGTCGACGTTCTCGGGAATGTCGAAGTTGATGACGTGCTCGATGCCGGGGACGTCGATGCCGCGGCCGGCGATGTCGGTGGCGACGAGGATGCGGTGCTGTCCTTTTCGGAATCCTGCCAGCGCTTCGGTGCGGCGGCCCTGCGAGCGGTCGGCATGGATGCGCGACACGGGATGGCCGCGCCGCTCGAGGATGTGGTACAGCCACTCGGCGTCGATCTTCCTTCGCACGAACACGAGCGTTGTTCCCAGCTCTTCGGTGAGCAGCGTGATGAGGCAGTTCCGCTTGTCTTCCTCTTTGACGAGGTAGAGCCTGTGCGTAATGCCTTCCGCCGCGCCGCCCTCGGGCGTGATGTCGATGCGCACGGGATCGCGCATGAAGTCCTTGGCGATCATCTCGATCGAGTCGGGCATCGTGGCCGAGAACATCATCGTGTGGCGGTCGCGCGGCAGCAGTCGCAGGAGGTCGCGAATCTGCGGGAGAAAGCCGAGGTCGAGCATGTGATCGGCTTCGTCGAGGACGAGCTCTTCGATCGCGTCGAGTTTCACGTGACGCTGGCGGACGTGATCGAGCAGACGGCCTGGCGTGGCAACGATGATGTCGGGCTCGTTGCGCAACGCGTCGGTTTGCGGCTGCATCTTGACGCCGCCGATCACGCACGCGGTTTTCAGCTCGTGATTGACGCCGAAGACATCGAGGAACGCCTTCGTCTGCAGCGCGATCTCGCGAGTGGGCGAGAGGATCAGTCCTCGCACGCCGCGGCCGTGCGTGAGGCGCTCAGCCAGCGGCAGACTGAACGCCGCGGTCTTGCCGGAGCCCGTTTGCGCGAGGCCGATGACGTCGCGTCCTTCCAGCGCCAGCGGGATGGCCGCGGCCTGGATCGGCGTCGGATTCTGAAACCCGATCTTCGCGATGATGTCGAGAATCGGCGCGCTGAGGCCGAGGGAGGAGAAAGGCTTGTCGGTCGTTGAGACCGGATGTTGCGGGATCGCTAAAGAGACCATTCAGTGAAACACTTTCCTATAAACCGCGGTGTTGACCACGATGACGAATGCGGCGATGGCGAATTCCATCCCGCGTGTGAGGCCCTGGGGGTAGATCACGCCGAAGATGTGATGGGCGATGAAGCCGTCATCATACCCAGCGGCGCCTGCTCTGCGCAGAAACGCATTTTCGACACTCGTGAGCGGACAGGCGAAACCGCCGATCTCGATCACCGCTCCCCAGATCGCCGCCGGCAGATGAACCCACTTCAGCACCGGCCAGCGAAGAACCAGAAATCCGCCGAGGATGACGAAAACGATGAACGCAAAGTGGAGAAAGGCGACCGCGGTCGCGAGGGTCTGGTAGAGCATCGTGCGTTTGTTTTGAATGAGCATGCAACACGTCGAGAAGCGTAACGGACAACGCGCTCCTATACTTGCGCTCCATGAAACGGCTTTCCTTCCTCATTCTGTTCCTCGCCGCATGCGCGGCCGCGCCGCAGGCTCCGATCGCGCAAGTCCCGATCGCGCAACCTGCAGTCCAGTCGGCGCAGCCCGTTCACGTCATCATCGTCTCGACGACCGATCGTCACGGCTGGTACGACAGCCATCACGATTCGCGAACCGCGCCCCCCTACGGCGGCCTGCCGCTGATGGGCGGCTATCTTCAGAACCTGCGTGCCAGTCATGGCGGACGTGTCATCGTCGTCGACTCGGGCGATCTTTTCCAGGGCACGCTGGAATCGAATCTCTTCGAAGGCGAGCCGGTGATCAAAGGCTACAACGCGCTCGGCTACAGCGCCGTCGCCGTCGGGAATCACGAGTTCGATTACGGTCCGACCGGTCCCGATTCCGTTGCCCGCCTCCCCGGCCAGGATCCACTCGGCGCGCTCAAGAAGAACGCGGCAGCGGCGAAATTCCCGTTCCTCTCGGCCAACCTGACCGAAACGACCACCGGCAAGACGCCGTCGTGGGCGAAGCGCTACACGATCGTCAACGCCGGCGGCGCGAAGGTCGGAATCATCGGTCTTTCCACGCCCGACACGCCGAACGTAACGATGGCGGCGAACGTGACCACGTTGCGCTTCGGCGATCCGATCCCAGCGACCGTGAGCGCTGCGAAAGAGTTGCGCGCTGCTGGCGCCGACGCCGTGATCGTCATCGCGCACATGGGCGGTCGCTGCAAGAACATCGACACGAATCCGGCCGATCCGTCGAGCTGCGAGTCCGATCAGGAAGCGATGCGATTTCTGAACGCGCTGCCGAGCGGAACGATCGATGCCTACTTTGCCGGTCACACGCACTCGCAGATGCGGCACTACATCAATGGTGTGGCGGCGCTTCAACCGGCACCGTTCGGCCGCGAGTTTTCGATGCTGGACATGACGGTCGATGTGGCCAATCACAAAGTCACCGGAACGGAGATGGGGCCGCTGACGTCGGTTTGCGCGCAGGTCTACGAGCACACGGAAACCTGCGATCCGAAGAAAGCGCCGGCAGGGGCGGCGCTCGTGCCGCGCGTGTTCGAGGGAAGCGCCGTGACCGAGTTAGCGGCGCTTCGCGACACGCTGAAACCCTATCTCGACCAGGTGGCCGCGAAACGCAATCATGACACCGGCATCCGCACGACCGACCGTTTCAAGCGCGCCTACTCCGGCGAATCCCCCCTCGGCGATCTCCTCACCGACGCGATGCGGTCGTACATGAAGACCGACATCGCGGTGATGAACTCCGGCGGCATCCGCACCGATCTGCCCGCCGGCGCGCTGATCTACGCGAACATGTTCGACGTCGCGCCGTTCGATAATTTCCCGGCGATCGTGACGATGACCGGCGCGCAAATCCGACAGATGCTGGACATGACATCGATCGGCGGCGGACGCGGAATCCTGCAAGTCAGCGGAATCCATTACACGTACGACGAAGCACTCGACGCCGATAAGCCGGCCGCGCAACGCCATCGTCTGACCGAGGTGACGCTTGCGAATGGGCAACCGCTCGATCCGAATGCAACCTACCGCGTCGCCATGATCGACTTCCTCGTCACCGGCGGGGAAGGTCTCGACCCGGTGATGAAGCAGATCCCGGCCGCACTGAAGACGACCGACTACTCCCGCCCGATCCGCGACCTGCTCATCGACGCCATCAAAACGATGCCGCAGCCAATCGCGCCAAAGACCGACGGCCGCATCACGGTGCTGCATCCGAAAGCGGGGGAGGATTAGGGCGTCGCTTCATCGAGCCGCAGGAGTTGTTTGAAGTGACTATCGAGATCACTTTTCGAGCATTGCATCGGGATCGCATTGATGGTCATTACGTCGCCCAGTTCACTTGATCTCATCACGCGTGCGAGCGCGGCTCCGGGCTTGAACCGTCCACTGATCTCGTCGACGGTTTCGATGCGAGATCCGCCCGAGCAGAGGGGTTCGAGCTCGATCCGGCAAGTGCACCGCGTCACGATGGCACTCAGTGCTTTGCGCAACACGGCCTGCGTTGCCGTTGCCTGATCGGCGCTGACCAGTTGCACGGCGATGCCCGAGGTGCGCAGTTGTTCCGCGAGAAAGAGATCGGCGCGGCCGGTCTGTCCCGACACGAGTTGCTCAACAGCGTTGGGAGACGAGGTCAAGGCACGCAGCGACGACACGTAATCAGCGGTCGTGTAAGGCACGGGTCTGTCGAACGTTTTTCGGAAGAGCTGCCACGCGTCGCCCGTGCGCGCGGCCGCGATCCATTGCGTCACCAGGCCGCAACTGTAGACATTGCGGAAGCGCCCTTGATCGCTTGCCGTCGATAGCGAGGTGTCGCCGATCGTCACGATGCAGTCGTTCGCCGCTTCGACCACACGGCGGTGAATCGTCCGCGTATCGCCTCCGCCGAGGTCGTGAAACGCCATGATCGACGCATATTCGGCGGTGGATTCGCCCAACCATTCCGCGCGGTCATCCTTGAGGAAACGCTGGCTTTCCCACAGATGAAACACCTCATGCGCAACGTGCCGGTACCACTCCTCGGCGCCTTCCGCAGATTCTTTCGACCATCCCGAACCTGAAACATCGAGTTGCACCAGACCGCGCACCGTCCCGCCTTTGAACGAATAGCCGGACGATTCTGCGCCGCCGTATGAAAGAAGAACGAGCGGCCGGAACCCGAGGTCGGTCTTCATTTTCGCGGCGTAGTAGTCGAACATCGGCGGCACGCGTTCGCGCAATTGCTTCGCGATCCACGGCGGCAGACCGGGATCGACGATGAGCGTCATGCGCGCCGTGCTGACCGGCGCGATTGATCCGAAATAAACGTACGTCTCCTCGGTCGACGACCACGCCAGCAAACCGGTAGCGTTTCGATCGGGAGTGCGAATGCCCCGATCGGCCGCAGTGTGAAATCGCCAGGTGTGCGGTTCGTCGCTCACACGCAGATGGCCGGTGTACAGAAGACGGCTGCCGTCGGTGAACGCGACGTTCAGCAGGTAGTCTTTTTCACGCTCGGAAAAGTCATCCGCAAACTCGATGGTAGTGTGCGTTGTCGGGCTGCGAAAAACGATGGTGTCGTGATCCGCGAACGATTTCCAGGCAGCGCCGGCCGGCTCGAGGATCGTCCACCGATTGCTGCGAAACGTCCTGCGCGTATTCGGAAAAGAGACCTCTGAGACCGGACGCGGGAACTCGTAATGAACGCGCCAATGCCGCGTTGCAGGCTGCTCTTCGACATCGACACGCACAGCGGTGCTCGGCGGAGTAGTCGCGCAGGCGAAGAGGAGGAGAACGAAGCACGCGGTGAGCGTTCGATTCATTTTCTACTTTGACCGGCTGGGAGAGTTGAAGGTTGCACTCTCCTGCCTGTGGATTAAGCCTGCTTTGAAGGAGGGCTCCCAGTGTGAAGCGAGATAAACGGTTCCCATGGCTGCAACGCCGAGGTACTTTTTATCCGCAGATGTCGCAGATTAGCGCAGATAGAAGAGATGCAGAGACCTACGCCGTGATCGGCGCGGCGATGGCCGTTCATTCTGAATTGGGACACGGTTTCCTGGAGATGGTTTATCAGGAGGCTCTGGCCCGCGAGCTTGAAGTGAAAGGTGTTCCGCATGTGCGGGAAGTCGGGCTGCCGATTTTTTATCGAGGAATCATTCTCAACGCACGATACCGCGCCGATTTCGTCTGCTTCGGATCCGTGATTGTCGAACTGAAGGCCATTCAGCATCTGTCGAGCACCGAGGAGGCGCAGGTCATCAACTATCTCAAAGCCTCAGGTATGCAGAAAGCGATACTCCTGAACTTTGGCGCTCCGCGTCTCGAGTACAAACGCTTCGTTCTCAATCTGCGAACATCTGCGACATCTGCGGATGAAAAAAGCTTTGGGCAGGCCTACGCCTCGACCTCCGCAAAGTTCACCGACACCAGCCGCGAGCAGCCCGCTTCTTCCATCGTTACGCCGTAGAGCACGTCGGCGGCTTCCATCGTGCGGCGGCTGTGGGTGATGACGATGAACTGCGTGTCGCGGGACATGTCGCGCACGAGGCGGACGAAGCGCTCGTTGTTCACCTCATCGAGCGGCGCGTCGACCTCGTCGAGGATGCAGAACGGCGACGGTTTGTAGCGGAAAATTGCGAAGAGGAGCGCCAGCGCCGTAAGCGCGCGTTCGCCGCCGGAGAGCAGCGCGATCGATTGATTTTTCTTGCCCGGCGGTTGCGCCACCAGTTCGATGCCGCTCTCGAGAACGTCCTCCTCATCGAGCAACTGCATGCGCGCCGTGCCGCCGCCGAAGAGTGAGATGAAAATCTCCGTGAAGTACTCATTGACCGCGTGGAACGCGTCGCGGAAAAGCTCGCGTGAGGTGAGGTTGATCTTGCGGATCGTGCTTCGTAGCGACTCGATCGCCTGGACCAGATCGTCGCGCTGCGTGCGCAGGAACGACTCGCGTCCCTCGAGCTCCTGATGCTCGTCGATCGCCAGCACGTTCACCGGTCCGACCTTCTCGATCTGGTCGGCGAGCTTCGCCACTTCCGTTTCCAGCGCCGCGCGCCCTTCATCATCAGCCGGCGGTTCCACCTCGGCCAGCGCATCGATGCCCGCGTGCAAATCGAGCGCGATCTGTTCGCGCAGAAGATCGAACGCGGCACTAGCGCGGTCGCTGCGGCGCTCGGATTCGAATAGCAAATTCTTCGCCGTGTTCCACTGCTCGCGTGACGCAACTGCGCGCGTCTCCAGCTCCTGCACGCGCACTTGCAGATCGGCCACTTCCGCTTCGATCTCGACGCGCACTTCGCTCAGATCGTGCAATTTCCGGAGCGATTCATCGAGCTGGCTGCGCGAGCTTTCGACGGCAGCCTCGGTCTCCTGACGTTTGCGCGCGAGCGACTCGATCTCCTGCAACAGGCTCGTGGCGCGGGCGCCGAGGGAGACGACGATGCGGGAAAGATTCTCGTGCTCGCGCTGGATCGCGTTCACGTTTCCGGCCGCGGCCTCGACATCGACGCGCGCCTTCGACGCCGCTTCCGTCACCGCTTCGAACGTCGACCGCAGGATCGTGAGCTGTTCCTCGTGTTGCTTGATCTGCTCCTGGCACTCCGCTTCCTGCTGTTCGAGTTGACGAAGTTCCTCGATCGCCGCGTTCTTGCGCGCGATGAGCTGTTCCTTTTCTTCGAGGTAGAGCGTTTGCTCCTCGGACGCGACGGCGAGGTCGCGTTCGAAACGATCGAGCTCCTGCTTGGCGCGCTCTCGATTGCCGCGCCGCTCGCGAAGCTCCTGATCCGCAGCACGCGCTCGCTCCTCGGCGAGGATGCGCGCGTCATCGGCGCTGCGTACGTCCTCTTCGATCCTCTGCAAATCGCCCGCGATGCCGCTCGCGCGCGTCTCTTCTGTGCCGAGCTGCGCTTCGAGATCCGACAACTCGCGCTTCAACGAAAAGACGCCGGGCGTTGCATTCGCGGACTTGCCGCCGATAACGAGCGGTCCACGCACGATGTCGCCTTCCAGCGTAACGAAGGTCGCACTCGGCCGCTCCTCGGCGCGATCGAGCGCCTCGCCGAGCGAGCCGACGATGTATGCCTCGGGCATCGCGCGCCGCACGGCATCCGCGATCTCGCCTTCGCCGACAACGGCGTACTTGGCGTCGCCGCGTCGTCCGCCTTCGCCCGACGCAACGAAATCGAGCGTGATGAATGCGCCGCGTCCGGCGCCGCGCTCGCGAAGCCGTTCGATGGCGTCGATGACCGTGCGCGCATCCTCGACGACAACCGCCTTCGAGACATCACGCAGCAACGTATCGAGCGCCCTTTCGAATCCTTCCGCCCCGCGTACCGCCTCGGCTGCCGGCGTCGCGTTCGGAATCAACTCAAGGATCGCGCGGCGCACATCTTCGTCCTGCGATTCCAGCGAAACGAGCAGCGTCCGCAGCGAGTCGAGCTTGTACGTCATCTGCGACACGCGGTCGCGCGTTCCGGCCAGTGTGTCGCGCAGTTCATTGCGACGCAGCGTCAGTTCATCGGTGCGCGAGACTGCGTCGCTCGCCGTCTGGCGAGCGGTTTCGAGCGCGGCCTCGGCCTCGGAAACGCGCTGATCCCAATCGGCGCTCAGAGTCAGAGCGCCATCGCGGCTCTCCGTCGCCTTGCGCGCCGACTCGCTCAACTTGCCGAGGTAGAACTCGCATTTTTCGACGGCGACTTCGATCTGATGGAGTTGATTGCGCGCTTCGGAAATCCTGGCGATCGTGCGCATCAAGACTTCGCGCGCATCGGCAAGATCCCTTTCGTGGCGGCGCACTTCGTCGGAGCGTTCCTGCCGGTCTTTTTCTGTCTGCTCGGCGATCTCGCGAAGTGCGTTGCGCTCGCCGCGCGCCACTTCGAGAGCCTGCGCGCGCTCATCGAGCAGCGCCTGCTGTTCCGCCGCTTCGGTCTCCAGTTGTGCGATCTGCGTCTGCGCGTTCTCGCTGCGCTGCACCAGATCGCCGAGGTTCGTTTCGGATTGTTGGAGGAACGAGCGGAGGCGCTCCACATCGCCGGAAAGCGATGCCATTTCCTCGCGCACGTGCGACGCATGCGACGAGCGCGACGTCAGCGTCGTGCGATTCTCGGCGAGCTCCGCTTCGTCCGTCGCCAGTTGCGCGGACAACTCCGATTCGCTCAACTGCGCCGCGGCCATCCCTTCCTCGGCGGCCGCTTGCTCCGCCTGCGCGGCGACGATGCGGCCCTTGTACAGCGCACGTTTGGCAGTCGAGAGTTGCTCGCTCAATTCTTTGTGCCGGCGCGCTTTGCCCGCCTGCCGCTTGAGCGAATTGAGATTCCGCGTGACCTCGGAAAGCGTGTCGTCGATGCGCAGCAGATTCTGCTGCGTCTCTTCCAGCTTCAGCTCCGCGGCGCGCCGCTTCGTTTTGTACTTCGTGATGCCGGCCGCTTCCTCGATTAGTTTGCGGCGGTCCTGCGGTTTGTTGGAGAGGATCAGATCGATCTTTCCCTGCTCCATCACCGAGTAGTTGCGGATCCCGAGTCCGGTATCCATGAGGATGTCGGAGATGTCTTTGAGGCGGACGCGCTTTCCGTTGAGGCGGAACTCCGACTCGCCGGTGCGGAAGACGCGGCGGTTGATCGTGATGCGTCCGTCGTCGGAGGCGGGATGATCGCTGTCGCCGTTGACCGTGGCCAGCGTCAGCGTGACTTCGCCCATCGAAAGCGGACGGCGCCGTGCCGAGCCCTGAAAAATGACGTCGTCCATCGTCTCGCCACGAATGTGGGAGGCGCGGTTCTCGCCGAGGACCCAGATAATGGCATCGCAGATATTCGACTTGCCGCAGCCGTTGGGCCCGACGACGGCCGTCATCGGAGCGGGGAAGGCGAGATGCGCCGGGTCGTAGAACGATTTGAAGCCGTGAATTTCTAACTTGTCGAGACGAAACATTGAATGGAAAGCACCTGACGGATCGATTTGAACGCGCCGGATGGTAGCAGCAATCCCGCGGCGCGGACGGTGTGAATTGCGTCGGCGTAAACGCATCAAAGCAAAGGGAAATTCGCAGTTGACAGCGGCGCTGCGCAATCGTTCCTGTGCATGTGCAACCCGTACAATGCATCGCGATGACGCTCGATGATTTTCTACAGCACGAGATCGACGTAGGCAGTTTCCCCAGCGCTGTCTACGCGATCGGCTCCTCGCGCGGCATCGATCGCGAGAACGCCCTCGGCCACGCAGTAGCAGTGCCGATGCGCATCCCGGCCAAGCTCGACACGCTCTACGACTGCGCATCGATCACGAAGCCGCTGATCACGACGACACTCGCGCTGCAGTTGCTCGATCTCAATCCCTATGTTCGCAGTCTCCTCACGCACACCTCGGGCATGCGCGCCTGGCTCCCGTTGTATCTCTACGACAACTACCTCGACGCGATCCGCGATCACGGCCCGGAGTACGAGCCCGGCACGAGAGTCATCTACTCCGACCTGAACTTCGTGCTCCTCTGGTCGATGCTCCCCAATTTCGTCTCCCTTGCGCGTGAACGAATCCTCGCTCCGCTCGGCATCGAGCACGACGCGATGTTCAACCCGCCGCCGTCGCTGCGGCCGCGCATCGCCGCGACGGAATGGGGACAGCGATACGAAGCGAAGATGGCGGCTGCTATTGTCCAGCGACCAGCGGTTAGCGGTCAGTCACCGTTCGCGCAACGCGACAGCCTGATCTGGGGTGAAACCCACGACGGCAACTCCCACTTCGCCGGCGGCACCGCCGGCAACGCCGGCCTCTTCGCCACCGCCCGCGCCGTCTTCCGCCTCGCGCAATCGTGGGCAAACGCCGAGCTGCTGCCGTGCGCCCTCGTCGATGAAGCCTCGTCCAACCTCACGCCCGGACTCGAAGATGCCCGCGGCCTCGGATGGCAAAAAACCACCGGCAGCCTCGCAACCTCAATGCTCTCCGACCGCGCTTACGGACACACCGGCTTTACCGGAACATCCGTCTGGATCGAGCCGGATCGCGACCGGATCATGGTGCTTCTGACGAATCGCGTGCATCCATGTGCAGCGCCGATCGCGATGCAGAGGATACGCGGCGAGTTTCATCGGCGGGCGTTGACTTATGACGAGTAGAGAGTAAGGTCTCCCTTCACGCGGAGGCGCGGAGATGAGGAGGGTTTCTTCGCGAACTCCGCGTCTTCGCGTGAAACGCTTTTGACTTTCTCTACGCGCGGCTCCAAACGCTCCCCGGCGCCCACTGCGCGGCTTGTGTGCGTAACGCGCTCGCACGAGAGGAATCGCCGGCGGCTTCCGATAGCGCGGCGAACATCACCAACGTCTCAGCGAGGAGCGGGTCGGCATCCGTGTAGTCGTCGCGGAATCGCGTCTCGAGCAGCTCGACGTTGTCGTTGTAGATGCGCAGCGCGTCATCGCGCTCGCCGCGTTTCAGTTGGATGTAGGCGAGGCCGAGGGCTTGGAACTCCTGGATTTGGGGGTGGAGGGCGATCGTTTCTTCCATCAGTCTCTTCGCTTCGTCGAGGTCGTGGCCGAGGTGGGCGAGGGAGAGGGCGATGCCTTCACGAGCGGCGGGGTCGTTGGATTGACGATAGGACGCGATCGCTTCGTCGAAGCGGCCGAGGAGTTTGAGCGCTTCGGCGCGGTGGAGGGGATCGTTGCTTGCGGCGGTGACGGCGTCGGCGTAGCGATGTTGTTGAATGAGTTGCTGCGCGTTAGTGACCGGTTTCTGCGCGAGCATCCAGGCGGCGAGCCAGCCGATGAGGATGACGGCGGCGATGATGATGAGGATTTGCAGCATGGTTTTGGGAGTGTACTTCTTGGGAAGCCCCTCATCCGGCTTCGCCACCTTCTCCCCTCGGCTGAGAAGCGCCGTGGGGAGAAGGCGCTCGAATGTTTGATTAGTGCGAGGTTGGATGCAGTGGTTGTGCAGGCAGCGGTTTGGGTGCGGCCGTGGGCGGCTGCGTCGAAGTAGTTTGCGCGGCGGCCTGCTGTGCCGCGAGCACCTCGGGCGGTATCACCGCTCCCGGCTCGGTGACGAACGTTCGCATTGTTTGCGGGTGGCCGTCGAAGGCGTATTTGAGATCTGGCATCGGCAGCGGTTTGTTTTCGTCCTGTTGATTGGTGAGGTCGGTGACTTCGGTAAGCGGGATCGCGGCGGCCGCGGAGACGTCGCGGGCGTTGCGGCGGGTGACGTATTCGTGCAGACCGGCGAGGATGAGGATGACGAGAACGACGCCGAGGGCGACGACGACGCCTTGGCGCTGGCGGGCGAACTCGACGACGGTTTCCGATGCCGTGGTCTCGCGCGCATGGAAGACTTCGTTGAGCATCGCCTGCGTATCGACCGGTTTCTCGCCGGTACGCGGATCGGCGCCGCAGTAAGGGCAGATGCGCGCCACGGCATCGATCTCGTGCTTGCACGCGGCGCAAGCAACGCGGTCTGTAGCGGCGGCTCGTTGATCGGCAGTCATCGCGGCCGCACAGTTATATCGACAGCGAAGCGCGATGTCACGGCATGACCGTTTTCAGTTGCTGGACGGAAGCGCCAGTTCTGCACTGCCGCGATGAGGCGCGGCATCTCGCCGGGGATCGACTGCGCGATATTGATGCCTTGCACACGACCTTCCGAGCCGACGGTCAGGATCAACCGCGCGTTTTCCGGACGATAGACCTGCATGGCCGGAACGGGCTGATAAAGAGGAACTGGCTGGGTACGCGACATCTGCATCGTCGTGTTTTCTGCACGTCGTGGCAACGATGAGGAAGCGTGATGTGGCGGAGCTGATTCGAGGCCGCCCGCAATCGTGCGCGGATCGACGATCCCGGCATTCGGCCGTTTCTCCCGCTCCGCGCGCGCACGCTCGACCGCAACCGAGTACGCGCCGGACGGCAGTGCGGTGGCGTCGGTACGCTCGCCGTTGATTTCGGCGCTCCCGGCACTCGCGGACGGTGGCGCGGGCGCGCTCGTGACCGGTGGTTGTTCCTGCAACGGATTCGCGCCATCGACCGGAACGAGCACCACGGTCGTGCGCGATGTCGCTCCCGCGGCAGGCGACGGTGTGGGACTCGACGCCTTCTCAGACGCGCTTGTCTGGTTGGCTTCCGAACGGTTGAGGAGCGATCCGACGAAGAACGCCAGGATCACCGTCACGACGAACGCCGCCGCGCCGAGGAGCCGGTTGCGAGCGCGGTTATCGGGAGGAGGCGTGTAGGGGTGCGCGATCGGTGGCGCGGCCGTTTCGGCGGGGCGGGGAAGTGCCTGATCCCACGCGCAATAAACACAGGAGCGGGCTGAGGAATCGATCGGACGCTCGCAACGGACACACGGTTTTGGTTCAGACATAACTCTTTCTTCTTCGCAGCTCTGCTGCAACCGCCGTACCGGTACAATGCGCGGCGTGCTTTCGCCTGACCAGATGCTCGGACCGTACCGGCTCATCAACCGCGTCGGCGCCGGCGGCATGGGCGAAGTCTGGCGCGCGGAGGATTCGCGGCTTGGACGCGTGGTGGCGATCAAAGTGCTGCCGCCGAGCTTCGTCGCTGATGCCGAGGCCACGTCTCGGCTGAAACGGGAAGCGCGCACTGCAGCCCAGCTCTACCATCCATCGATCGCGACGATCCACTCGATCGAGCAGGATGGCGACCACATCTTCATCGTCGAAGAGTTTGTCGAAGGCGATTCGCTGACGAAGGTGATCAAGCGGGGCGGGCTGGCCGAGGCGG
>DATAMS010000355.1:0-5300 GCA_036260495.1 Thermoanaerobaculia bacterium | reverse complement strand
TCATCGGGTCCCTGTGGGATTCCTTGGATCGTAAACGCTAACTGCGAAAGGAAATTGTCTTCGATCTGTTTCGCAGATACATCTTCCGCGAACAGAACATGCATGTTCAGTTTCTTGGTTCCACCCTTCTCAATCGCTACGTCTAGGCGGAACTCAATATTTGCAAAGATGGTCACCTCCCGGACTCTCTTCAAATAGGAAGGATCGAGAGCCAGTTCAGCGGCAAACACTCGCTCAAGGGCGTCGTGCTTCGCTAGATACTCGTCATGCAGCTTTCGGAACCCCTCGACGGTGTAGTAGTCCGTGACACCGACAACCGCGATGTTCCTAGAAATTGCACCACAGAAAAGCGCATGAACGTATCGATCCCAATCGCCTCCAAATTGATTGTTCAGAGCAGATGCCGGCGTATGAACGTGAAGATCCCATCGCCTCCAAAGCGATCCTTGAGGATCGTTCATTCACTGGTCCTTTCGACAACCCCGGCGGTGTCAGATGCTTCGTGCGGTCGTCTCATTAGCTGAGTATACGATCTAGTCGGAATGTCATGCAGATAAGTCATTGCTATGAGAGGGTCGCCGAAACGAGAATGGCTAGAGTGCTCACCTCAGTTGGATCTCTCGGCTCGCGATTCCGTACTTGTAGACACGGATTCGTCAGGTAAGTGGGGGGAGGGGCTGAATTCGAAGTTGTTGACTTCGGGTACGCCCTCTTCGTGGCCTCCGATGAACGGCCTCCCCAACTCCGACACGTTGCACTCCAGCGCCTCGGAAGCGTAGAAGCATCGCAAGTCCCGGCAGCATCACTCCTCGCTCGACACTGCTGACGAATGGCACGTTCGAGCCGCTGAGTTAGGCACGATGAGGCTGGGTCCGGTTTCGAATCGGTTCGGGTAGCGGATCGCGCCGAGGAGCTATCGGCGACTGCGATGCAGAAGTGGGATCAGGCGACGACCGAAGAAGCGCTTGGCGATGACGCATGCTGGTATTGCCGGAGGCGATCCGCCTGGTGGAGTTGCCGTACGAGCGCGGCAGGGAGTCCCTTTCCGGCGACGTCGCCGAGGGCGAACCAGAGGCAGTCGGCGGCGCGGTGGATGAACCAGAAATCGCCGGTGAACATACGCGACGGAACGGAGATGGCGTGGACTTCGAATTGCGGTCGCAGGCTTACGCGATTACGCGTTCGCGGTCTTGGCCGCGCGGAACGTTGAAGCTCGAAAACTGAAGCGGTCATCTGTTCTCCATTTGCAGGGGATTCCTCGCCCACCGCCGCCCGCCCGCTCGAAATGACAAATTCGCCGCCGCGAATCACGCCGCCACCGGCTGGCAGTGGCGGCATGGGCGGTAGCCGTGTTCCATCGCGTCGTCGGCGTCGCGGAACGGCATCCGATTCTTCTCCTGAATTCGTTTCGCGTCGCGGCAGGTCGGGAAGCAGAAGATGTGCGTCGTGCGCGAGCCGATGTAGCGCACGTGCTCCCGCGCCAGCGCGTCGAGCTCGTCGACATTCACTCCCTCGCGCTCCAGCAGCGCGCGCTTCGTGGCGCTGCCGAAGATGTAGTTGCCGACGCCGCCTGACGACGGCACGACGCGATGGCACGGCACGACGTACGGAACCACGTTGCGGGCGATGATGCTGGCTACCGCGCGGACGGCCCGAGGGCGGCCGGCCTGGCGGGCCACCCAGGCGTAGGTGCGGACCTCGCCGCGCGGAATGCGGACGAGCGTCTGCATGACGTCGTGCTCAAGATCGTTCGCCGCATCGAGATCGACCTTCGGCGCGGTCACCCCTTCGCCGTTCACCGCGGCTGCCACCTGACGCCGCAACGGCTCGGGAATCGTTCCGGCCTCCAACACGCGTCCGTACTTTTTCGCATAGGCTGCGCGAACGTCATCGATCGAATCCGCTTCGGCGATCATCCGGATGCGGCCGTTGGAAAACGCAACCCACGCATCGCCGACGCGGTCGAAGGAATCGGCGACCTGTTTTTTCACCGCCTCGCGGCACGACCGCTCCGGCACGACGGCCAGCGATTTGATCGCCTTCGCGAGATCGACGACATCAGCCTGCGAATCGTTGCAACTGCGGCAGGTTTTGAAGTGCTGCTCCACCGCCATCTTCTCGATCGGCGCAAGCTCGCGTGTCCGCAGCGCATCGATCCGGGTCAACACAGTTCTACATTGCATACGCCACCCCCTTCTGAGTTGCCGGTTTTTCCAGCGCATCGCGCAACAGCTTGAGCGACCGGAACACCTTGCCGCGAAGCGCCGCCTCGGACTGGCCTACCGTCGAGGCAATCTCCGCGTACGACATCTCTTCCATGAACCGCAGCACGATCAGCTCGCGCGCGTCGGCCGGCAGCAACGCCATGGCCCGCCGCAGCAGCTCGATCTCTTCCTTCCGCTCGAGATCCGAACCCTCGAGACTGACGAACGGTCCGATGCGGCCGTCGTCGAAGTCCTCCAGCGGTTGTTCGAGCGCGCCGCGTTTCGAGCGACGCTTGTTCAGACAGAGATTGCGAACGGTCTTGAACAACCACGGCCGCAACGCCAGCGCCGCGCAGCGGGCCTCGTCGTACTGCCTCGTCAGCGCCTTGTGCGCGCGCATCATCGCGTCCTGCACGACTTCCTGGGCATCGAACGCATTCTGCAAAATGCCGTGCGCGTACCCGAAGAGCGGTTTCTCGAATCGATCGATGAGCCGTTCGAACGCTCCCGGCTCGCAGCGATGAACGGCCACAGCAAGCTCGCCCCATTCGCTCCGATCAGGCTCGCCCGCCAATTCGCCGCCTGTCCAACTGTTCTTCATGTCGCTAACAACACGGGTAACGCGCGTTTCGTTCGGAAGATCTCTATCACCGGAATCTCGCCTTGGTTACAATCCCTCAGCACGATACGCATGAACTATCAGGACCACATTTCGCGCGACCCGCAAGTCTGCGGAGGAGAGCCCGTGATCCGCGGGACGAGGGTGACGCTGCGAACGGTACTGGCAAGTCTCGCCGAAGGCGCCGGCGAGGGAGAGATTATCCGCAGCTTTCCGGCGCTGAGCAGCGAAGATATTCGCGCAGCCATCGCCTTCGCCGCCACTGCCGCCGAAGAAGATCCGTTTCTGGCCTCAATCCTCCATCTTTAGCGCGCGCCGCAGGATGTTGACGTCGTATCGTGTCGCGGCGGGCTCGCGCGCTTCGTGGTTCTCGATTGTCTTCAACAGCGCGTCCAGCGCCTCGCGGCCCTTGACGCTGCGGAGGGCTTGTTTCGGGGTCTTGCCGCCGAGGGCGGGGATCGGGGTGCTGATCCAGTTTTCGTAGAAGCTCGTTTTCTCGTTGAGGATCACCGATTGGAATTCTGGATCCACTGGTTTGGGGGCAGCGCGTGGCGTTTTTTTCTCACGAGCTTCCGCGAACAACTCCTCCGCATCGGTTTGCGTGCGCTCGTGGCCGGTGATCAATCCGCGGCAGGCCTTCTCGATCTGTTTTCGCAACGCGTTGCCGCGGCGCGTGGAGTTCGTTTCGATTCGCAGCTCGTTCTTCGACGTCACCACGACGCCGATCGTCGTGTTGTCCCACTCTTCATGTATGCGGTTGCCGGCTTTGAAGAACGTGATGGAGCGCGTGCCGTCCTCGGTGTCCTCGATCATGGAGGTGTTCTTCAGGGCTTCGAGCGCTGCCTCGATCGTGTTGCGATCGGCAGGAGCGAATTGATAGCGGTCCACCGTCAGAACGAACGGATCGCCGTCGGTGTTCTGAAGCCGGGGTGGCGTGCTGCGGCGTTTTGTGTAGTCCTCAACGGCCGCTCTCCACGTGTCAACGATCAGTAGCGCGGTGGAGTACTCACGAAGACGCTCGACAGCAATCGGCAGCTTCGCCTTCAACAGATCCTGGACGACTCCGACCACGTGCGACGCCTCGTCGGGCGGAAGCGGAAACGGGTACATCCCATCGATCACCGACACATCTCCGAAGTCGACGACGCGGCCCATGATCACATCGCGTGCAACTGCGGTTCGCGAGGCCGTCGCCTCCTGCACAAGGCGCTTCTCACCGGAAAGGAGATCAGCGAGGATCATCGATTTGCCGGGGACGCTTTCGCGCACTTCCCAGATGCCGAGCCATGACTGGCGCTGCGCGTCGATCAGCTCGCGTTCGCGCCAGGAAATGTCGTCCGCTTCTTCCATGGCAAACCACTCGATGGCGGGCTTTCCCTCCACCTCGTGATGGAAGATGGCCCAGGGCACGATGAACTGCATGCCAGCCTCGGCGTCGTCGAGACCGATGCCGGTTCCGGCCGCCTCAAATTCACTGCCGAACCGGTCAAACGCCCACTGTGCGATGCGCTTGATGAGTTTCAGACCCGCATCGTGGACAGGCGCGCGATGCGGTTCCGCCGCCCGAGGCTCGGCCTCTTCGATTGCGAGGTGACACTTCTTGTATTTGAGGCCGCTGCCACAGGGGCAAGGATCGTTTCGTCCGACTGACATGGACGCGGAGGATGTCGGATTCTGACCTCAACACGCAAGCAATTCGCACCGCAACCCTTTCAAACTCTACCCACAGTAGCCAAACATCGCACTTCGCGAACACCGAGGTAGGATCGAATCGAAGCGAGGTTGCGATGCTGATCAAAGAGGTTACGGCGACTCCGATTGACTACTTGCGAACGGCTGTCGGGCGCGACGATGCCGCCTTTCGCGACGAACAGCTCGAGTGCATCGAGGCGGCGGTTCGCGGCGAGCGGTTGCTCGTCGTGCAGCGCACCGGGTGGGGGAAGAGCATCGTCTACTTCATTGCCACGCGGTTGTTGCGCGATCGCGGCGCCGGCGCCACGCTGATCGTTTCGCCGCTGCTGTCGCTGATGCGGAACCAGTTGGCGGCGGCGGCGCGCATAGGGTTGCGATCAGCGACGATCAACTCGGCGAACACCGAGGATTGGGATGCCGTGATTCGGGCCATGCGGCGGAACGAGATCGACGTGTTGCTGATCTCGCCCGAGCGGCTGGCCAACGACGCGTTCCGGCAGAACGTGCTCGTGCCGATCGGCGGCAACGTCGGACTTTTCGTCATCGATGAAGCGCATTGCATCTCGGATTGGGGCCACGACTTCCGCCCCGATTACCGGCGCATCTCGCAGCTCTTCAAACTTCTTCCGCCGTCGCTGCCGGTTCTGGCGACGACGGCCACCGCGAACAATCGCGTCGTCGATGATGTCGTCGCGCAGCTCGGCAACGTCTCCATCTCGCGCGGCCCACTGGTTCGAAAATCTCTGCGCCTGCAAAACATTCTTCTGCCCGATCAGGCCTCGCGG
>DATAMS010000354.1:0-1854 GCA_036260495.1 Thermoanaerobaculia bacterium | reverse complement strand
ATCTCGGAGAAGTCGATCTTGTGGGGCGTGAGCTTCTTCTTCCGATAGTTGTTGATGAACGTGTTCTTCATGATCTTGAAGAGCCACGCCTTGAAGTTCGTGCCTTCCTCGAACTTGTCGTAGTACTTGTACGCTTTGAGGTAGGTTTCCTGCACGAGGTCCTCCGCGTCTTCGGAGTTCCGCGTCATGCGATAGGCAGTGTTGTAGAGGGAGTCGACATAGGGCATCGCAGCCTTCTCGAAGTCCCATCCCTGCTCGTGATCTGTGGCTACAGCGGTCTTCATCGTGTCTCCCGTACGTCAAACTTCCAAAAATGCGTAAGTCGTGCCGTTATCGCTATTAGATGCAGCGACAAATAAAATGGTTACCAAGGGCCCAGGGTTGCTGGCGTGAGCGCTCCGAAGTCGTTGTAACGATATGGGTTACGACGTTCGGATGGCGGATGTTGCTACGAACCTCTCCGACATTCGGACTGGTCGGTGCCGCGTCACCGCGACCGGACACGTCCGTCCTGATTGATGCTGTCGTCGAGATTTACTACGGTCTAACGGAGGGAAGTGCTGGCAAACCGGCTGCGAACACACAGGAAACTGCCCGAATTCCCGAGCGCGGCATTATACACAGCTGGCAATCGGACGCAAGCCCTTCGTGTGCCCGACACGTATCCGACACCTTCCCGTGACAAAGACCGGTCCCGACCAGTCACTCCTGGTAAATGCGGAGCAGCGTCTCGTACGCGCGCGTGATCTCGATGAAGCGCGCGGCGGCTTCGCTCTGGACTTCTTCCGTCTCGCTGAAAACCTTGTCCGGATGATGCTGCGCCGCCAATCTTCGGTACGCGGTGATGATCACGGCGCGATTCGCGGGGACATCGAGTCCGAGAACGCGCAGCAGTTCGGCAGTTTCGCGCTGATCGCGTGAGTAGAGCGGCGTCGAGATGCCTTCGCGATCGGCTCCGCGCGGCCGCGCATCTTTGGCGTGGTCGACGTAATCGAATCCGTAGACCTCGCGCAGCCGGGCCAGAGCATCGGTTTGGAATCCGAGGGCGAAACTGAGATCGAGCAAGGCGGCGTATTGGCGCAGCGGCACGGGCGTGGTGCGGTTGGCGACGAGACGCACGGCGGTATCGAGAAGCCAGGTCCGTTGTTCCGGCGAGGCGATCTTCGCGAAGCGCTCACCCCAGTTGGTGATGTCGATTCCGGATGTGACCGGGCCGGCGAGTCCGGCTTTCGTACGCACCTCGCGCCGGGCAGTTTCCGGCTCGTTGCCGCCTGCGAGCAACAGGTTGAAGAGGATTGATGCCGCGACGCGGTTGCGGTCGGGAGTCGCGGTCGATTGGCCACGCTGGTCAGCTTCTCGTTGCGCCGCGGCGAACGTGATGGCGACAGACGCAGCCAGCCCGATCCCGACCGCGAGCATGATGATGACGAGGGTCAGTTCCACGAAACGGAATGGTACGCGCGGAGAGTCGTCACGGCCGGAACGTGACCGAATTCACCGGCCCTTCCCAGATCGTCACCGCGCGCACGACCGCCATCTCATCGGCCACCGCATCGCCAAGCGTACGCGCAAACCACTGCGCGATGTTCTCGGCGGACGGATTGATCTTGTCGAATGGCGGAACGTCGTTGATGCAGCCGTAGTCGAGCGTCTTCGCCAGCGCTTCGACCTTCCGCCGTGCGCTGACGAAATCGACGGCAATGGCATCAGCATCGACGCCGCCGCCAGCCGCGGCGAGATCGACTTCGACTTTGTACGAGTGTCCATGGAGCGGCTCGGAAATCCCACGGTACTCGCGAAGAAAATGCGCCGCTTCGAATCGGGCGGAGACGCGGATGGTAAATCGGGCGTCGG
>DATAMS010000333.1:0-8176 GCA_036260495.1 Thermoanaerobaculia bacterium | reverse complement strand
CGGTAGGAACCGTGAATATCGCCAATGCAACGAACCCTGACTTCCTGAAGGCAGGGACCCAGTTCACCCAGCCCCGCACGTTCCGGCTGGGAGCGCGCTTCACGTTCTAATTCTTTCGTTCAACCAGTAGTGAAAAGGCCCCGCGCTCGCGGGGCCTTTTTTTTCGCGTACGATACGCGCCGCCTCCGAAAGCGCCCACCTTCATGCGCCGCAACGTCCTCATCATTCTCGTCCCAGCCCTGATTGCCATCGCACTCGCAGCGGCGCTGATCACCATTCAGCCGGCCGGTCAGGCCCGCATTACGCGGAACGGCAACAGCGTCACGGTCCAACGAGGACGCATCGCTCTGCGCACGGCATTCGGTGGGAAGCCGTGTTTCGTTCCCATCGAGGGAAGCAATCTCTATTTCAAACAGACGCTCGCCGCTGGATCGAAAACCGGCGACGCCGTCAGCGTTCCGGTCAGCTTTCTCTACGAGCCGCCATCCACGCTTCCCGCGGAATGGCCGGATGGCGATTGGTGCAGCTCGCTCAATGTGTTCGTGCAGCAACGCCTCGCCAAAGCGTTGCAGGAGCTGCCGGCAGATGCGCTCATCGAACACAATCGCGAAGCCGCTGACCGGATCTCGAAGTCACTGGAAGACGATCTCCAACGCGTGCACCTCTCAGGCACCAGCGTTGCGGCGCGGATCGTACTGCCGGCGGGCTGGCAGCAAACACTGCCGGTCCCTGAAATTGCGCGCGCCGTCCGGTCCAGGCCTCCCGTCATCTTCATCGGGCTCGATGGCGCCGACTGGCAGCTCCTCGACGATTACGCCGCCAACGGCACGATGCCGAATCTCGCCCGCCTCGTGCGCGAGGGATCCAGCGGCGAGCTCGAAACCGAGCAGCCGCCGCTCTCGCCGATCGTCTGGAGCACGATGATGACGGGAGTCAGTCCGATCGAGCATCAGGTGCTCGATTTCACGCAGTTCAATCCGGTCACCGGCATCAAAGAACCGATCACCAGCACCGAACGAAAAACGCCGGCGATCTGGAACATGGAAACGATGGCCGGCCGGCGCGTGGCGGTCTTTGGATTGTGGGCAACCTATCCCGCGGAACCGGTGCGCGGACTGATGGTCTCGGATCGCCTGTTTCCCTTCTTTTTCACCGCCGAGTCTTCGCCGCCGCCCGGCGCCGTCTATCCAGCATCGCGCGAAGCGTGGGCGCGAGCGGGCGTAACTGCCGCCGAAACTGCGGTCGATCTGGCAGCGATGCGGCGGTACCTGCCGGATCTCACGCAGGCTGATTTCGATTCTTTGCTGCACGATCCCGATCCATTCTCGAAGCCGCCCAGCGCGTTGCGGCGCATGCTCGTCGAGACGGAGATTTATCGTCACCTCTCCGTCGATCTCTTCGCGGCCGGCAACATCCCCGATCTTTCGATCATCTACTTCGAAGGGACGGACACCGTCGGCCACATCTTCGCGCCATTTGCTCCGCCAAAACAGCCGCAGGTCAGTCAGGCTGACTACGACCGCTTTCATGAGATTCCTGCGAAGTACTTTGCCTTCCTCGATCAATTTCTCGGCGACGTCACGCGCGTCGCCGATCAAACGCACGCCACGATCGTCATCGCATCCGATCACGGATTTCAATGGAAGGAAGGGCGCCTGCAACAACTTGCGAGCTTCGCCGTAGCCACCGCCGCCAAATGGCATCGCAATCAGGGGATCTATCTTCTGCGCGGCCCGGGTATCGCTCCCTCAAAAGGACACACAGGCCGCGGCGGAATCCGCCAGATCTGCGCCACGCTCCTGGCCGCGACCGGTTTACCTCAAGCCGAACATGTCGCTGGTCCGCCTCTCTCTCCGCTCGCGAACACGAACACGCCGGCAATCAACTACGCGAGCCATTTCCAGCCATTTGCGCCACCGGCAGCGACGGTCGCAAACAGCAGCGCCGGCGCAGACGAAGCGGTCGCCAAACTCAAGTCCCTCGGCTACATCGGAACCGGCGAATCGACCGCACCGCGTCCAGCCGGTGCGGGCGCCTCGACCCGAACGGGCGGCTCGTACAACAACGAAGGCCTGATTCTGAAACATGAAGGGCGCATCCCGGAAGCGATCGCTGCGTTCGAAAAAGCAATGCAGGTCGATCCGAAGCTCTCGTCGGCCGCGTGGAACCTGAGCGATCTCCTCTTCGATAAGAACCGTGATCTCCGGCGCTCCGACGAGCTCCTCATCCGCGCGATCGCGAATGGACATCCGGAAGCACCCGGCTTCGCCATCGGCCGCGCCATCGGCTATCAACGAGCCGGTCACCTCGACTGGAGCCGCAAGCTTCTCGAAGATGCCGTCGCCGCCCAGCCCGATAATCCCGAGCTCCGCATGTTCCGCGGCCGCTACCGCGTGGCGCAAAACGAATGTGCCGGCGCGCTCGACGACTTCGTCACCGTGCAACGGATCCGGCCCGATGACCCTGTGGCATGGGCGTCCGCCGGTCTCGCCCAGATCTGTCTCGGGAACCGCGCCGAAGCCATGGCCAACATCCGCCATTCCCTGGAGCTCGACCCGAATCAGCCCAAACTCCGGCAGTTTCTCCAACAGTAGGAACGACGTGTTTTTCGCGAGAAAAACTACAGCCGCAATCTCTGCACGCCCGTCCCGACTTCGCGCGAAAGATCGTCGCGCATCGTCATTGCCACCGTGTACTCGCCCTTCTCCAGCCGTACCGACATGCGATACCGGAATGCGCCCTTCACTGCCTGCGCATACTGCTCCGGCGTCAGCACCACGTCCTGAACCTGGTGATGAAACCCGACGTTCGTTCCGTTCTTGTCGAAGATGGACAGGTAGACGTGAACGCGCCCTTTGTATTGCTCGCCGGTGCGGAGCAGCGTGAGTTGTTGCCACGGCATCCCGCCGGTGAACTGGACGACCGGTTTTCCGTCAGGGCCGGGCGATGATTGCGTATCGACATTGACTGCAATCGAGTTCGATGGCTGCAGGATCGAAATGCGAAGCCGCAGATATTGCTCGAGCTGCACATCGGGAGAGACATCGAGATAGCCGCGGCGGTGAAGAGCGTGAAGACCCGGCTTCTTCAGGCGCACCGTGATGGCGTGATACTTCCCATCCTCCGCGTGCTGCGGTGCGTAGCCGAGTGAATAGTAGTTCGCCGACATCGCATCGATGGCATCGAGCGACTTCCGCACGACGTTCGACGTGAAATTCAGTCCCCCCGTTGCGGCAGCCAGCGTAAATGCCGCCGAATCGACGTCGCTGATGTCCGTTTCTCCCGTCGAGCTGGCTCCGACACGCCCGCCCCACGCCTGGTTCTCCACGTCATGCTGCGGCGCGGCCATGTCGCTCGGACGGACATTGATGACGTAGATCGCCAGATTGCCGGAGTTCGCCTCGAGCACGATCCGATCGATGAGGTTGGCAATACCTTTCTTGCGATCGTTCATCTCGTGATCGCGGCCGTTGTCGTAGGCGGCGAAACTCGTATTCATCTCCATGCCGCCGGTGAGCAACACGAAGATCTTTTTCCCATCGACACCCGAATACGATCGCGCGGCCTCGGTCAAACCCTTTGCTGTATTGGCGAGAGATCGTTCATTGCGCGACGTCCTCTCCCGCGCCTGAAAGCGGACCGTCTCCTCGTAATCGTAGCCGTTGCCCTTCGCGGAGCGGCGAAACGGATCGGACAGAATTTCACGATCGAGCTCTTCGGTCCGAAGCGAAACCGTTCCGCTCTTGCGCGCTTTCGCCACCGCCTCACGGATTTTCGCGCGGCTGCTGGTGAGCGGCTGGATGATGTCGAGCGACTGCCCGATCGTCGCAATCGACCAATCCGCGTTGTCGTCGAAACGTTCCTCGACAAAACGGTCCAGCGTGTCGAGAGTCAGAGATCGCTGACGTGCGTCGATGTAATTGTTGTCGATGACAACGATCACTTTCCGGCGAGGAGCCGGCGGTGCTTCCGCAGAAGCGCTCGAAGCCGCTACCTTCTTCTGATTCAGAGAAAAATTCGTGATCCGCTGCGGCTGACCATCCTCGAGGACTTCGAAATCCTCTTTCGCCAGATTCGTGACCGGCTGACCGTTGCCATCGGTCACCGTGACATCGACATTGATGACTCTCACATCAATGCTGCTGGCCAGCGGCACCGGCTTCGACTGCGTCTGGGGCGCCGCAGTCGAAGCCATGAGGAAAACCGCGCTACAAAAAAGAACTCCTCGGGGGATCATCGTCGAGCGGACCTAGATGCTCACACCTTTCGATACGCTTCCCATCTCGTTCGATAGGTCGTCACGGACCGTCATCACGATGGTGAACGCGCCCTTCTTCAGGTGAACGTTCAACTTGTAGCGGAACGAAGAGTCGCCGATCTGTCCATACTGCGCAGACGGAATGGTCACTTCCTGCATCTGATGATTGAAGCCGATATTCTTCCCCTCGGAATCAAAGACGGAGACATAGACGTGCAGCCGGCCGACGTATTGGCCGTCGACAGGAATGACCGTCAGGCGGCCCATCGGAAGGGAAGTAGTCACTGGAACGCTGACCTCTCCATCCGACGGAACAGCCCCGCCAATCTGAATTGCGATCGGTAGCGATCCCGGTTTTTCGTCCACAGAAAAGCGCGCCTGGAGAAACTGCTCGAGGCGGTCCTCAGGAGAAAGATCGATATATCCCTGCCGGTTTGCGACGTTCACGCCGCTTCGCTTCACACGAACTTTGATCGAATGATACTGGCGGTCGTCCTCGTGCGGAGGCGTGTAGCCGAGGGAGTAGTAGTTTGAGCTGAGCGTCTCGACGGCTGCCATCGAGCGATCGACCGCATTTCTCGAGTACGAACCGCCGGTGCCCTCGGCAATCGTGACCGATGACGAATCGACGTCGGTCGTATCGATGGGCGAGGAGAGCTTCGTCGACAAGTCAGACGATGGATCGACTCCCGACCGGGCGTTTTCCGATTCGTGCTGCGGAGCGATCATCCCTCGCCTCTTGGCGTTGATGATGTGGATGGCGAAATTCGAGGCGTTCGCTTCGAGCACGACATCATTGAGCGCGATTCCGATCTGGTGCTGGGCCTCGTTGATCTCGCGGTCGGGCTGTCCACGCGTGTACGCCGTGAAGCTCGTGTTCGTTTCCATCCCACCAGTGATGAGAATCAGGACTTTCTTACCTTCCGATGCCGCGTAGGCATGCGTCATCTCACGGATCGCGTTCGAAGTGTTGCGGATCGCCCGCAACGCACGCCAGGTCTGCTCTCTGGCCTGGAATCGAACCACTTTGCCGTAGTCAACAGTCGGAACGAGACCGGCGTCCTCACTCGAAGCGGAATCCGATAGCTCGATGCGCCGCAGGCTATCCGAGAGTATCGAGCGGTCGATGGCATGTTGCTCCGGGAACGTACCGCTGTTCCGGATCTTGTCGATCGCTGCGTGAATCTCTTTTTTGTCTGACGTGAATGGATGCAGCATCTCCAGGCGCTGGCTGATCGCGGCAATGGCCCACTCATGCTCGCCGCCAAAGGCCTTGTCGACATAGGCATCGATCTCCGCCAGAGCGCGGTCTCGCTCGATCTTGTCGATGTAATTGTTGTCGACGAGAAGCACGAACTTGCGCCGCGACTGATCCGAAAATGGCGTGGAGACAATAGAAGCCTGCGCCGATGGCGTCGTTCCCTTCAGAACGGCGTTCTCGATCACGTCGAAATTCTTGACGGTCTGCAGCTTCCCGTCTTCGAAGATCTCGAAGTCATCCTTCGTGAGGCCGGTGAGCGGACGTCCCGCGTGGTCCGTGACCGTCACATCGACGTTGATGATCTTCACATCGATGTGCGCCGTCAGCGGCGGCAACGGCCCGACGTTCTGCCCGAAGATGGATGGGACAACCAGCAACGCAAACGACACGACCGCGAGTGACAACCGGCGCATATGTCCTCCCCTGAAGCGCCGATTGTACGTCCGGGCCGGATTTATGGGTGGGGATCTGCGAGCTGTTCCTCAGGCGTAACAGCGGTGCGGGAGTGGGGAGTCGGGGGTGGGGAGTCGGAGAAAGGTTCAGGAAGCAGAGAGCAGAGATCAGTGAACAGAGATGAGGAAGCAGAGACCAGAAATCAGAGATCAGAAAGCAGAAGACCAGGAACAGACCAGTTCGGCATCTGATCTCTGATCTCTAGTCCCTGATGTCTGTCTCCGACTCCCGACCCCCTACAGCGGTATGTTGCCGTGCTTCTTCGGCGGGTTCTTGTCGCGCTTGTTGCGCAGCATAGCGAAGGCCGTGATCAGTTTCCGGCGCGTAAACCGCGGCTCGATGATCTCGTCCACGTATCCGCGCTCCGCCGCGATGAAGGGATTGGCGAACTTATCTTTATACTCGGCGATCTTCGACTCGCGGTCCTTAGCCCCTTTGTACAGAATATTGACCGCTCCCTCGGCGCCCATCACCGCGATCTCGGCCGTTGGGTAGGCGAAGTTCATGTCCGCGCGGATATGCTTCGAGTTCATCACGCAGTACGCGCCGCCGTACGCTTTGCGTGTGATCACCGTGATCTTCGGCACCGTCGCCTCGGCGAGTGCGAAGAGCAATTTCGCTCCGTGAATGATGATGCCGCCGTACTCCTGATCGGTGCCCGGCAGAAACCCGGGAACGTCTTCGAGGACGAGCAGCGGAACGTTGAATGCGTCGCAGAAACGGACGAAGCGCGCTCCTTTGCGCGAAGCGTTGATGTCGAGCACTCCGGCGAGGAACGCCGGCTGATTTGCCACGACGCCGGCCGAATGACCATTCAGCCGGATGAAGCCCACCACGAGGTTCCGCGCGAAGTGCTGATGAACCTCCAGAAAATGTCCCTCGTCCGCGATGTTGCGAATCAGATCGCGCATCTCGTACGGCTGGTTCGGCGAATCAGGGATGAAGTCGTTCAGGCTCTCGTCGTCGCGATTGGGATCGTCCGTCGTCGCCACATGCGGCGGATCCTCCATGTTGTTCGACGGCACGAACGAAAGAAGCTCGCGGATCGTAGCCAGACAATCCTCGTCCGACTCGGCTGCAAAATGCGCCACGCCTGAAATCTGATTGTGCGTTTCCGCACCGCCCAGCTTTTCTTTGGTGACCTCTTCATGCGTCACCGTTCGGATCACATCCGGACCGGTCACGAACATGTAGCTCGTCTTCTTCACCATCAGGATGAAGTCGGTGATGGCGGGCGAATAGACCGCCCCGCCAGCGCACGGTCCCATGATCGCAGAGATCTGCGGCACCACGCCCGAGGCCAGCGTGTTGCGCAGAAAAATGTCGGCGTAGCCTCCGAGCGAGACCACGCCTTCTTGGATGCGCGCGCCGCCGGAATCATTGAGTCCGACGATCGGCGCGCCGTTCTTCATGGCCAGGTCCATGATCTTGATGATCTTGGCCGCATGCGTTTCGGAGAGTGATCCGCCGAAGACCGTAAAGTCCTGCGCGAAGGCGTAGACGAGCCGTCCGCCGATCGTGCCGTAGCCGGTGACGACGCCATCGCCGGCGATGCGCTGCTCCTCCATCCCGAAGTCGGTCGATCGATGAACGACGAGCTGATCGAGCTCCTGGAACGATCCGGCATCGAACAGGAGCGCGATCCGCTCGCGCGCCGTCTTCTTCCCCTCGGCATGCTGACGCCCGATACGCTTCTCGCCGCCGCCCGCTTCGCTTTCGCGCTTGCGGCGGTCGAGCTCTTCTAGTTTTTCGTCAAAGGACATGGGTGGTTGGGGGGTGGGGAGTTGGGGGTGGGGTGTGGATTGTGGGGCGGAGGACGAAAACCGTTTCACGCGGAGACGCGGAGATGCGGAGCGCCTTGCTCTGCGTTCCCCACGTCTCCGCGTGAAACCGTTCTCTCTCGATTGCGCGGCAATGACGCTTCTCCCACACCCCACTCCCCAAATCCCACTCCCCGCTCATAGCGTCACGTTCCGTTCCACGGCCACTTTCCGCATCGCCTCGAGCACTTCGTTCTCCGACGGCTCGCGCGTTCCGATCGTCTTCACCAGGCGGATGCGTGCTTCCGCTTCGATGGCGTCGTACGCGGCGAAGTTTTCTTCAAGCGTTCGGGTGACGACGTCGATTCCGATCTCGGCATCGCCGAACTCGACGAGGCCGCGGTCTTCGAGACGGTTCACGATCGAACGCGCCAGAAACTCGAT
>DATAMS010000331.1:0-1842 GCA_036260495.1 Thermoanaerobaculia bacterium | reverse complement strand
GAATATGGCCGCGCGGAGATCGATGTCCGCGCAAACGACTCGAAGCTCTTCGCAAGCACGCCGGCGCATCAGCGCGTGTGGGCAAGTCATGGCGACAAAATCCTGCGCGAGCCGCCCGGCTTCCGCATCACGGCGTCATCTGCAAACGCGCCGATCGCCGCGTTCGAAAACATCGAGCGGCAGTGCTTCGGAATTCAGTTTCATCCCGAGGTCACGCACAGCGAAGCGGGAACATCGATTCTTCGCAATTTCCTTTTCGACATCGCTCACTGCACTCCAACATGGAACCTCGGCGACTACCGCAAACGAAAGGTCGAGGAGATTCGCGCGACGGTCGGCGACAAACAAGTCATCGCGGCAGTCAGCGGCGGTGTCGATTCATCGGTGGCCGCGTTGCTGGTCGCCGAAGCCATCGGCGATCAGCTCACGGCGATCTTTGTCGACAACGGCGTCTTGCGAAAGAACGAAGCGATCCAGGTGATGTCGCGCTTATCAGAGGGCCTCGGCATGCACATCATCGCGATCGACGGAAGGCAGCGTTTTTACGACAAGCTCGCAGGCATCGAAGATCCTGAGGCCAAGCGCAAGAAGATCGGAAACGAATTCATCGCTGTCTTCGAAGAGGAAGCAAAGCGCATCGCCGGCGCTGAGTTTCTCGTTCAGGGCACGCTTTATCCCGACGTCATCGAGTCGGTCTCGGTCAAAGGTCCCTCGGCCGTCATCAAAACTCATCACAACGTCGGCGGCCTGCCGGAAAAGATGGGCCTCAAACTAATCGAGCCGGTTCGCGAACTATTTAAGGATGAAGTGCGCCGGCTTGGACTCGAGCTCGGTCTCGAGGACGAATTCGTCTGGCGCCATCCGTTTCCCGGCCCGGGACTGGCTGTCCGTATTCTTGGCGAGGTGACCGCCGAGCGCGTGGCGATCCTGCAGAACGCGGACGAGATCGTGATCGAAGAAATCCGCCGCGCCGGCCTGTATCGTGAGATTTCTCAGGCATTTGCGGTCCTGCTGCCGGTGCGCAGCGTCGGTGTGATGGGCGACGAGCGGACTTACGAAAACGTCGTCGCCGTCCGCGCCGTTTCGACGACGGATTTTATGACTGCCGACTGGTACCGAATGCCCCACGACGTGCTCGATGCCATCAGCCGGCGCATCGTCAACGAGGTTCGCGGCATCAATCGGGTCGTCTACGACATCTCCTCAAAACCACCCAGCACGATCGAATGGGAGTGACGGAGAATGAGAATCAATTACTCGCCCGACTCCCGACTTTCCATTTTTGTGTAGCTCTGCGTCACAAGACGTTGTAAGTTACTCATACGCGTCCCTACCGAAAAACAGTTCCTCGCACATATCGTGCGTGGTGAAGAGGAGAACCTGCATGAACTCAGCCCGGTCTCTTACCCGTTTCATCGTCGCCTCCATGTTGTGTCTGCTTCTGCTTCCAGCGATCGCGCTCGCTAAATCCGGCAACTCCGATCCGATTGCCCGAACGACGGCATCCGGCTCGGTGGCAATCTGGACGACGGCAGTCAGCCACGACAAGATCGCACTCACCGTCGTCGGTCCTGATGGAGCCGTGTTCCAGAAGGAGTTTGCGGCGGGTGCCACGCCAATGTTCCGCCTGCAGGATCTCGGCAAAAACGTGGCGGACGGTTCCTACACGTATGAGATGCGCATCATCCCGAACATTTCATCCGCCACGAAGCAGCAGCTCGCAGCAGCACGCGAAGCGGGCGACGACGTAGCGGCGGCCCGCATTCAGCGCGAGGCCGGTATCGCGGAGCAGATGGTGCAGTCGGGGACACTGTCGGTGTCGAACGGTGCGTTCATCAATCC
>DATAMS010000312.1:0-9689 GCA_036260495.1 Thermoanaerobaculia bacterium | reverse complement strand
GATTTTCGGTCTGCACGTTCATGTGGCGATCGAAGATCCGGAGACGCGCATCCAGGTCATGAATGCGGCGCGCTACTTCCTGCCGCACGTCTTCGCGCTGTCCGTGAACTCGCCTTTCTGGTGCGGCCAGAACACCGGCTGGCAAAGCTATCGCGCCAAAGTTTTTGAGCGCTTTCCACGCACCGGCATCCCCGACACGTTTCGCTCCGCCAGCGAATACGAAGAGTACGTGCAGCTTCTCATCAAGACGAACTGTATGGACAACGCCAAGAAAATCTGGTGGGACGTCCGGCCGCACCCGTTTTTTCCGACGCTCGAATACCGCATCTGCGACGTGCCGCTCCGCATCGACGAGACCATCTGCATCGCCGCCCTTTTCCAGGCCATCACCTACAAACTCTGGAGCCTCTACAGGCGCAACATGGGTTGGCGCGTCTACCGCCGCATGCTGCTCAACGAGAACAAAGCGCGCGCGGCCCGCTTCGGCATCCACGGAAAACTCATCGACTTCGGCCGGGCGGAGGAAGTTCCCTACGCCGATCTGCTCGAGGAGCTTCTCGCCTTCGTCGACGACGTCGTCGATGACCTCGGCTCCCGCGAGGCCGTCTACTACGCACGCACAATCGTTGCAAACGGAACCGGTGCCGACCGTCAACTGAAAGTCTTCGAAGAGACGAACGATCTCAAAGCCGTCGTCGACTACATCATCAGCGAAACGGAGCACGGCACCGCCTGATGAGTGATCGACGCCAGAAAAATCGTGACGCAGCCCGCCGCGACATTCACGAGTCGACCGATTTCTTCGAATACGTTCGCGTCGGCGATTCCGAGCCATCCGCCGATCGCGACCGCATCGACGTGGCCATCCTCGACATGAACCATTCGTGGCCCAACGTCGGCCACGATTCGCTCGTCCACGCCGTGCTCGAAGCCGCGGAGCCGCTGCGCGAAACGCTCGCTGCATCGGGTACAAAAGTGCGCGTGCTCTCGTACGATGTTCGCCGCTCGCTGAAGGTGCCTCAATCGCCGAACGGCCGCTTCCAGCTCTACCTCGGCACCGGCGGTCCCGGCCATCTCGATCCGCGCGAGAACGACGGCGTGTCGGAGTCGAGCCAGGGCATCGTCGAAAGTCCGGTGTGGGAAGCGCCACTCTTCCGGCTGTTTGACGACATCGCGGCGCACGACTCCGCGATGCTCCTCGGCGTTTGCCACAGTTTCGGCCTCATGTGCCGCTGGTCCGGCGCCGCACGCGTCGAGCTTCGCGCGGAGAAGAGCAGCGGAATGCCGGAGAACGTGCTGACGCAAACTGGTGCATCGCATCCGTGGTTTGGCCAATTCGCCAGCCGCCTCGACGATGGCCGCCACTTTCGCGTCGTCGACAACCGTCTCTTCGATCTCATCGCCGAAGACTCGTCGGATTCGAACATCCTCGCCCGCGAAGAAGACAACGGCGATGGCATCACGATGATCGAATTCGCGCGCAACGCTGATGGCATGCCGCGCATTCTCGGCGTCAATCACCACCCCGAGATCATCGACCGCGAGCACATCATGACCGTGCTCGAAGAGAAGCGCGCGCGCGGCGAAGTCACCGATGACTGGTATCGCGAGCGCGTGGAAACACTACGCGATCTCTTCGTCCGCTTCGAAAAAGAAAGCCGCTGGACCTCTGAGTACACGCTGCTCGGCCCGCTGCGGATGCAACTTACCCGGCTGGTTCGCGAGCGAGCGGGCGAGATGGTCGCGCAGACCGTCTGATTTGCCATGGACCCTGCGTATCGACAGACGTTCAACGCCGCGTTCACGCAGGAGCGTTACGAGTGGTATCAGCGCGAGCTGTCGCAGCACCTCGATTGCACGTTCGAGTTCCGGCTCGCCGAGTCGCCGGTGTTTCTGCCGGATGATTTCAAAGCGAAGATCGCCGGCGCCGCGCAGGCGATCGTGGCGCAGCTCTCCCAACCCTCGCGTCTCGCCGAAATGAAGCGCGCCATTCCTGCGCGGTGGGACACGCCGGGCATGGACAGCCTGCCCACATTCACGCAGGTCGACTTCGCCGTCGTGCGCGAGAACGGCGTGCTGGTTCCGAAGCTGATCGAGCTGCAGGGATTTCCGTCGCTGACCTGCCTTCAAGTCACGCAGCGCGACGCTTGGCGCGACACGATGCGAACGATGGAAGGTCTCGATTCCGAATGGTCGTGCTGGTTCTCCGGTCTGGACCGCGAGTCATTCATCGATCTCGCCCGCCGCACGATCACGAACGGTCACGATCCCGCCGAAGTGATCCTGATGGACATCGATCCGCCGAAGCAGAAGACGTATCCGGACTTTGCCGCGACGAAGCAGCTCACAGGCGTCGACGCTGTCGATCCGCGCGCGCTGACGAAGCGGGGCAAACAACTCTTTCGAGGAAACACGCGCATCCGGCGCATCTACAACCGCGTCGTCTTCGATGAGCTGATCAACAAAAACATCGAGCTGCCGTTCGACTACCGCGAAGAGCTCGACGTCGAATGGGCTCCGCATCCCAACTGGTACTGGGCGTGGTCAAAGTACTCGCTTCCGTTTCTCGATCATCCTTCGGTGCCGCGGGCGACGTTCGTATCCGACCTCCAGAAAGTGCCCGAGGATTTCTCCACGCGATACGTCCTGAAGCCGCTCTTTTCCTTCGCCGGCGGCGGAGTCAACGTCGAGCCCACTCCCGCCGACCTCAGCGCCATTCCCGCCGGCGAGCGTCATGCCTGGTGCGTGCAGGAGAAGATCGAATACGAGCCGGCGCTTCTGGCAACCGACGGCGGCGGCGTCAAGATCGAGATCCGGATGATGTTCCTCCGCCCCGACGACGAAGCGAAACCGATCCTCGCGCAGAACCTCGTGCGGCTCTCGCGCGGCAAGATGCTCGGCGTCGATTTCAACAAACAGTTCACCTGGGTGGGATCGTCGATTGCACTCTCGCAGTCGTCGTGAAAGAGCGTGAAACCGCTGCACCGCTGATCCCGCCGCGGCCGACGATCAAGAAGCTGCAAGCCGTCGCCGCCGGATGCAAAGCGTGTCATCTCTGGGAGAACGCAACGCAGACGGTGTTTGGCGAAGGCAAGCTGAGCTCGATGGTGATGTTCGTTGGCGAACAGCCCGGCGACAAAGAGGACCTCAGCGGCCACCCATTCGTCGGACCTGCCGGCGCGTTGCTCGACAAGGCTCTCGTTGACGCAGGTATCGATCGCACCAAGGTCTACGTCACCAACGTCGTGAAGCACTTCAAGTGGGAGCCGCGCGGCAAACGGCGCATCCACAAGAAGCCGAACGGAGCGGAGATCGCCGCCTGCCGTCCTTGGCTCGAGGCCGAGGTCTCCGTCGTGAAGCCCGCGGCAATCGTCTGTCTCGGCTCTACAGCGGCACAGGCGATCATCGGCCCAAAGTTCCGCGTCTCCGTGCAGCGCGCGCAGTTTGTCGAATCGAATCTTGCTCGGTTGGTCACCGCCACGGTGCATCCGTCGTCGATCCTGCGCGCGCCGACTGACGAGGCGCGCCACGAGGAGATGCAACGCTTCATCGCTGACCTGAAGACGATCTGGAAGGCGATTTCCGCCCGATAAATCCACGAACAGTAGAGTTTCTTGACGGTTCAAAAAATGCCGTCGTACACTCGCTCCACCACACGAATGCCGGCGATCCGGGCACCTCACTACCTTTCCATCCACCGATTCGAATCGAAGGAGTAGCCAGCTATGGCCACAGTGCCAACAGACAAACTAAAAGCGGCCGAAACGGCGCTGACGCAGATCGAGCGCCAGTTCGGCAAGGGCTCGATCATGCGCCTCGGCGCCAAAGAATTCGTGCCGATCAGCGCGATCTCAACCGGATCCATCGGCGTCGATGCGGCGCTCGGCGTGGGCGGCGTTCCGCGCGGACGCATCGTCGAGATCTTCGGCCCGGAATCATCGGGTAAAACCACACTCTCGCTGCACGTCATCGCCGAAGCGCAGAAGGCCGGCGGACTGGCGGCGTTTATCGACGCCGAGCACGCCCTCGACGCCGAATACGCGAAGAAGCTCGGCGTCGACATCGACAACCTGCTCGTTTCGCAACCGGACAGCGGCGAACAGGCGCTAGAGATCGCCGAGGTGCTGGTGCGCAGCGGAGCGATCGACGTCATCGTCATCGACTCCGTGGCCGCGCTGGTACCGCGCGCCGAGCTCGAAGGCGAGATGGGCGATTCTCATATGGGATTACACGCCCGTTTAATGTCACAAGCTCTCCGCAAATTAACAGCAATTGTTTCAAAGTCTAAAACGTCACTCATTTTCATCAATCAGATCCGTGAAAAAATTGGTGTGATGTTTGGCAATCCGGAAACGACCACCGGCGGCCGCGCTCTCAAGTTCTACTCGTCCATCCGCATCGACATCCGCCGCACGAATCAGATCAAGGAAGGTGAAGAAGTCGTCGGCTCGCGCGTGAAGGTCAAAGTGGTCAAGAACAAGTGCGCCGCGCCATTCCGCCACGCCGAGTTCGACGTAGGCTACGGCGAGGGCATTTCCAAAACCGGCGAGCTCATCGACCTCGGCATCGAGAACAAAATCATCGACAAGTCCGGCTCCTGGTTCTCGTACGGCGACATGCGTCTCGGCCAGGGCCGCGAAAACGCCAAGCTCTTCATCAAAGAGAACCCCGACCTCTCGGGCGAGATCGAATCGAAAGTCCGCCGCGCCATCGGCATCGGTGTACCGGAGCTGACGGTGATCGAAGGCGGCGAGCCCGCAATCGCCGCCGCGCCTCCCTCGAAGCCGACGAGAGTAGCCGCGAAGTAGATCCGCAACATCGAATCAGGAGCGAAAGGCACAGCCAGCGGCTGTGCCTTTCGTGTTTTCAAGATAGATGTCGAAACCAAGACAGCGACTACCGAGAATGCACCACTTCATCGACGAAGCTGGTGATCTCTCACTCTTCAACAAGCGGAAACAGGTTGTTCTTGGAATGGACGGTGTCTCTAACTACTTCATGGTTGGCGCAGCATTTGTCGCAGAACCTGAGGCTCTCGATCAGAAGTTAGCGCTACTCCGAACAGAGATCCTTCGAGACCCATTGCTAAATCGGATTCCGTCGCTCGACCTGGCGCGACGAAAGACCGCAGTAGCGTTTCACGCGAAGGATGACGCCCCGGAGGTTCGCTACAAGGTATTCAGTGTTCTCGCTGAAATGGACATTCAGGTCTTCGTCGCGATCCGAACGAAAACGACTCTCATCAAGGATGGGCGACTCCTCTTTCGCCGAGGAAACCGTCTGTCGGAGAATGAGATTTACGATGACCTCGTATCACGGCTACTGCGAAACAGGCTTCACCTTGCAGACTCAAACACGATCGTGATTGCGCGGCGAGGCACACGCGATCGCAAAGAAGCGCTGTCTACGGCAATCGAACGCGCCCAGGAGAACTTTGTTTCGAAATGGGGCTCGCGCAATTTTGGCCATTGCGAAGTGACGACGGCCTATCCACACGAGTCCGGCGGTCTGCAGGCTACTGACTACTTTCTGTGGGCTCTACAACGACTGTTCGAGCGTCGAGAGGATCGTTACTTCGCTCCGCTTTCGGCTCACTATCGGATCATCATGGATCTGGATGACACTCGGCGGAAGGCTTATGGCGAGTGGTACAGTGACTCGAATCCGCTGTCGCTGGAAAAACTAAAACCCGTAACAGGCTAGGTTCGATCCCATTGGGACCGAACACCCGGCATGGAGCCGACTTTCGCCTGTTCCCGGGTCGATTCAATGTAACGGATACTTCCTGTCAAAACAATCCTCAAATCACGGAATCATGCGACTCGACCAGGCCATTGCTGCGCGCTTTCCTGAGATCTCGCGCCGCCGCGCGCGCGAGTTGATTGCGGCGCGGCGGGTGCTGGTCAACGAACGGGCGGTGTCGATCGCATCGCGCGAAGTTGACGTTGATGATCGGATTGCGGTGGCCGAGGATGAGCCGGAGGTCGTGGTTATTCGGGAGACGGATGACTGGGTCGCAGCCGACAAGCCAGCCGGAATGCCGACGCAACCCGCGCGCGATCGGGCGCAACGCTCGCTCGAGGAGTTGTTGAGGCTTCGCTATCACGCTATCTGGCTCGTTCATCGGCTGGATACTCCGACCAGCGGTGTGGTGCTCTTCGCACGATCTCAGGCCGCAGCGGCGGAGCTTTCAGCGCTTTTTGCGCAGGGCGCAATTCGCAAAACGTACGTGGCGATTGTCGAAGGTGTGATGACGGAGGAGCAAGTCGTCGACACGGCTGTTCAGGGGAAGGACGCGCGGACTACGTTCCGGCCGCTGCGCAACGACGGCGTTTCGACGCTCGTGGAAGCAATCATCGACACGGGACGCACGCACCAGATTCGCATTCATGCGGCGTCGGTCAATCACCCAGTTCTCGGCGACCGGCGTTACGGCTCGGGAGCACGCGCGAAGCGGCTGATGCTGCACGCCTGGAAGCTCGAGCATCCGCGTTTCGGCGTTCTCGAAGCGCCGCTGCCTACTTCGTTTTCTCTTTCGAGCGTTCTTCCCGCTTCTTCGCCGCCCAACCCGCAATGACGCGTTGCGGCGTGCGGCTGAGTGCGAGGGCGCCGGCAGGTACGTCTTTCGTGATCGTGGAGCCGGCGCCGACGTAGGCTCCCTTGCCGACGCGTACCGGCGCAACGAGTTGGGTGTCAGAGCCGATGAACACGCCGTCCTCGAGCACGGTCTTGTGCTTGTTCACGCCGTCGTAGTTGCAGGTGATCGTTCCCGCGCCGATATTCACATCCGCGCCGACCTCGGCATCGCCGATGTACGAAAGGTGCGAGGCCTTCGCGCCATCGCCAAAGATTGCTTTCTTCGTCTCGACGAAGTTGCCGATCTTGACGTGACGTCCGAGGCGAGTGCCGGGACGAAGGTGCGCATACGGTCCGATCGACGCTTCATTTTCGATGACGGCATCCTCGGCTACTGTCCCGCTCTTGAAATGCACGTCGTCGCCGGCTGTGACGTTGATCAGATGAACGCCCGGCTCGATCACGCAACGCGAGCCGATCGTCGTCGTGCCTTCGATCGTCACGAAGGGATAGACGACGGAATCGTTGCCGATCGAAACGGTCGAATCGATGACGACAGTGGCTGGATTGCGAAAGGTGACGCCGTCGCTCATCAGCTTCGCGACCACGCGGCGCTGGATCTCGCCTTCGACCGTCGCCAACTCCGCGCGCGAGTTGACGCCGAGCGCCTCGATCGGATCGGACGCGACGACAGCGCCGATGCGGTGACCGGCGTTGCGAAGCACGGCCAGAAGATCGGTGAGGTAGTACTCGCCTTGTGAGTTGTTCGTCGACAGGTTGCGAAGATTGCCGAACAGATGAGCACCGTCGAAAACGTAGATGCCGGCGTTCACTTCGCCTATTTGTTTTTCGTCGTCGGTTGCATCTTTCGCTTCGACGATTCGCGTCACAGCGCCATCAGCGTCGCGAACGACGCGGCCGTACATCGCCGGATCGGCTGGCTTCATCGTCAGAAGCGTGAGCGCGTTCTGCGACCGTTCGTGCTCGTCGAGCAATTGCCGAAGCGTTGCCGGATGCGTCAGCGGAACGTCGCCGGAGAGGATGAGAACGTTGCGACCGGCCGCATTTTCTTTCTCCAGGATCTCGACCGCTTGCAGAACAGCGTGGCCCGTTCCTTTCTGCGATTCCTGAATGGCGAAGCGCACACGGTCGCCGACGGAAGACTGCACCGCTTCGCGCTGATGGCCGACGACCATGATCGGTGGACGCTCGCTGACTTGTGCAGCGAGGTCGAGAACGTATTCGATGATCGGCCTGCCCGCGGCGCGATGCAGGATCTTGATCGTCGCGGACTTCATGCGCGTGCCGAGTCCGGCGGCCAGGATGATGACGTCGAGGTTCGTGTTCTTCAAAGCGGTCATGCCTCCGTCTGTCGCATCCTTTCAAGCGTCCGGCCATATCGGTCGTAGAGCCGGAAAATCGTGTCGCAGAGCGCGGCCGAGTTGTGGCGCACGTAGTTTTCCTCTTCGATGATGTCGCCGAAAAATGGCGTTACGCCGAGCTCGCGGATCGCGTCGACATTGAACGCGACCGGGAACTGCTGCTTGGCGGCGTAGGCGGCCAAGCTCGATTCGGAAGGCCGCCGTCCGTTGAGGATCATCGCATCGACGACCAGCCCCGCGTGCTCGATGATCGCGGCGAGATGCTCCTCGGCTGAGTAGTTGTCGCTCTCGCCCGGCTGCGTCATGACGTTGCAAACGTAGACGCGAAGCGCTTTGGCTTGTCGCAGCGCGTCGCCAATCGGCTTGATCAGAAGGTTCGGAAGGATGGATGTGTAGAGCGAGCCGGGGCCGACCAGAATGAGATCCGCTGCGGCAAGCGCATCGAGCGCGCGAGCAGTTGGCTGCGCGCCGGCGGGCTCGATGCTGAGGCGCTCGATGCGCGCATGCGATGTTTGGCTTGCCTTCTGCCCGAGGTAGGAGCCGCTGATGGCGACCTCGCCGATGAGCTCCGAGCCGTCCGCGAGCGTGGCGCGCAGACGAACATCGGAGAGCGTCGACGGATAAATCTCGCCGGCGATGTTCAGCACTTCCGACGCCGTGAGAATGGCCTTGTCGAAACCGCCCGTGATGTCGGTCAGGGCGGTGAGCAGAAGATTGCCGAGTGAATGTCCGCCGAGGGCCGACTCGTCGTTTTCGAATCGATAGCTGAAGACGCGAGAGATGAGTTGCTCCTCCTCGGCAAGTGCGAGGATGCAATTGCGGATGTCGCCCGGCGGCAGCATGCCGAACTCTTTGCGCAAGGCGCCGGAGCTGCCGCCTTCATCGGTGACGGTGACGATCGCGCCGAGGTGGTCGATTGACCACGGACCATCGGAACGGACATAGCGCTTCAGGCCGCGAAGGAGCGTCGAGAGGCCGGTTCCGCCGCCGATGGCAACGATGTTGAGCCCGTGATGGCGCATGGCCGCTTATCGTATCGCGCACCGGCGCCGCGAATCATTCGTGCGCGCGCAGGAACGTTTCGGGCTTGCTGAACGTCTTGGCCATCCCGAGTCCGCGCCGCACGTTGTGAAGCGACACTTTCCCCGTCGCGATCGCTGCGCCGAGTTGTACGTACGTCTTCCACTTCCCGCGGTGGCGGTAGCGGACGTCGAGCGCATGGCGCCAGAGTGCCGAATACTCTTTGTAAAAATCGTCGAGTGACAGCGTGGTCGGAAGCACAGCGTGGACGATGTCGTACATCTCCCAGTCGTGCGTGGTGACGTTGTCCTTTGCGCTGTCCCAGAGATCGGTCCCAGGAAGCGGTGTCAGGACGGAGAAGCCGCTGTTGTACGCGCCGGTGTGATCGATCCAGTCGCGCAGCCGTTTGAAGTCATCGCGCGTCCAGGCCGGGTCGACGATGAAGTTCGGCGTGAAGCCGACGCCGAGATCCTGGAGGATCTTGATGGCCTTGACGTTGTTGTCTGCGGTGTTCTTCTTGTTGACAGCCTTGAGCCCTTCGTCGGTCACGGATTCGAGCCCGAGGAAGATCGCAAGCTTGCCGCAGTCCTTCCACATCTCGATGAGGTGCGGGAACTTGACGATGATGTCGGTGCGCGTCTGGACAGTGAAGTACTTCTTGATCCCGGCGGCCTTGATCTGCTTCGCCATCTCCTCGCCGCGCTTCACGTT
>DATAMS010000306.1:0-5528 GCA_036260495.1 Thermoanaerobaculia bacterium | reverse complement strand
GTCCCCGAATTCGTGGCCGGGTTCGTAACGGTGATGACCTGGCAGCCAATGACCAGCGTGTACGTCGCGCCGATGCCGGTGCAGCCGTTCGCGTCCGTGGCCTTGACCGTGATCGGGAACGAACCGGTCTGCGTCGGCGCGCCGGAGAGGACGCCCGCGCTGGAGAGCGTGATACCTGCGGGCAGCGTGCCGCTGTTGAGTGTGAACGTCACCGGTGCGATGGCGTTGCCGGCAGCGAAGGTCTGGCTGAAGGCGATGTTCACCGTGCCGGTGGTGGTGGCCGGGTTCGTGACCGTGATGACCTGGCAGCCGATGACCAGCGTGTACGCCGGACCGTTGCCGGTGCAGCCGTGCGAGTCGGTGGCCCGGACGACGATTGGGAACGAGCCCGTCTGCGTCGGAGTACCGGAGAGAACACCAGTCGAGGGATTGAGCGTCAGGCCTGCCGGCAACGTTCCGCTGAAGAGCGAGAAGGTCGTCGTTCCGAATCCGCCCGACTGCGTAAATGTCTGGCTGAAGGCAACATTCACCGTGCCGGTGGTCACGACCGGGTTGGTCACCGTAATGGCCGGGCAGATGATGATCAGGTTGTACTGAGAGCCCGTACCGCTGCAGCCGTTCGCATCGTGGGCTGTGACGGTGATCGGGAACGTGCCACTCTGCGTTGGCGTGCCGCTCAGAACGCCGGTGGTCGTGTTGAAGCTGAGCCCCGGCGGGAGGGCGCCGCTCTCCGACCATGTGATCGGGTCGATCCCGCCGTTCTGCTGGAACGCTTGCGACAGGGGGACGCCAGCCTGGAAGGACGACTGCGCAGGATTGAAGACTGTGATCCCCCCGCAGGCGACCGTCAGCGTGAAGGACTGATCGGCCTGGTGGGGCTTGTTTTTTTCCGCATGGAAGACCAGCGGATAGGTGCCGACCGCGGCCGGGGTCGGCGTGCCTGACAACGTTCCGGTGCCATCCCCGTTATCGACAAACGTCACCCCCGCCGGCAGCGCTCCATCCTCGGAAAGCGCCGGTGTCGGCTTGCCGGTCACCGTGACGGTGAACGAGCTCGGAACGCCGGAAGTGAACGTCACATGATCGGCGCTCGTGAACACGTACTTCGTGCCCGACATATCGATCGTGACCGTGGCGATGTTCGAAGGGAGAAGGCCGTTGGCGAAGTAGTGGAACTGATCCTGCTGAACGTGCGCTCCGTCGTTCGAGTAGACGAATCCGCCGTTCGGGCTGAGCACAACGGTGCCGTGTTGCGGGTTATCGACTTGCACCGCGGTGATCGACTGGCCGTTCGGGTTGTCGTTGTTCAACACGCCGAGGGTGGCCACCGAAAGCGTTCCGCCAAGCGTGGGCAGATCGTAAAGGTCGTCATGCGCGGTCGGCGCGGCCGGATTGGTGTGGATCTGAAAGTTGAAGTAAAGGTCGGTCAGTCCAGCGTAGGCGTTGACGCTGATGAACCGAAGCGCGGGATGATTGTCGGTTCCGTTGGCGAGCGGTACATCGCCGGCCCAGTCGCTTCCAATACCATCGAGAACGATCGTGCGCGGCGGGCGCGGGGTAACCGCACGATCCCGTCCGGCCTGCCGCATGATGATGTCTCCCCCGCCCGTGGTGTTCGGCTGGAGAAGCGTATCGAACAGCAGACCCGAGCTCGTCGTCGTGAAGACGAAGCGAGGGCTGCCAACGTTGTTCATCGTGATGACATTCGGGCCGAGGTGCGATTCGATCAGGAGATCGCCAGCCGGTGACACGCCAACATGCCATCCGTTGTCGACAGGAACCGGTCCGCCGAAGGATCCGCCCGAGCAAGTCTGCCGCGTCACCGCGGTCACCGTTCCCGTGGTGCCTGTCACCGTCACCGAGGTCGTGAGAATCGTATCGATCCCCGTCACGGTGCTCCCGTCCGGCAGCGCCACCGGACAACCTGTGCTCCGGCTGTTGTCGGTGTCGATCAACGCTTTCACGTCGTAGTTCGCCGCAAACGCGGAGAGCGGCAGGGCGAGAAGAGCGATGAACAAAAAGCGTATCGCGGTGCGGTACTTGCTCATAAAAGTGGGTTCCTTGCGATGGGGTTTTTCGGATCGACGGCTCAGAGGTTGACGAAGCAGCGGCTCTCCGCAACCCGTGAAACGGTGAACATGGAAACGAAATGATAACAGCTCGGACGTTGACTCAGTGCTTTTATTATTGTCGATTTACGCCGGTAGTCAAATTTGACGCTTGGCCACACGCCGGGGATGGTGCATGTTCGGGCACAACCCGCCACGCCGAGTTAACATCAGTGGGTCCGCAACATTGCTATCCTTCGACGCATGCGCCGAATTGCCTTTGTCATTCTTTTGCTCGCCGCTTCCGTTGCGCACGCACAACAGCGTGACGACAGGCTCCTCGACGATCTTGACCGAGTCCGAACGTTTAACGCAGTCGCCATCTCGCCTGACGGACGTCATGTCGCGTGGTCGGTCCAAGGCATCGGCGTGACGACATCGACGACAGCCGGGATGGATGTTCATCTTCTTCCCGGCGATGGCGACGATCATTACATCGCGTGGTCGCCCGACTCGCGATCGATCGCAACGATCAGCGACGGCGGCAAAAATCAGCGCCAGATTTTCGTCACGCGCGTGGGCAGCACTCCCATCCGCGTCACGAACGTGCAGGGCTATCTCGCGGAGCCGCAATACTCGCCGGACGGCAAGTCGATCGCCTTCCTCTTCATCGAGAACGCGAAGCGCGCCGCTGGTCCACTCGTGGCGATGTCGCGCGCAGTCGGTCCGATCGAAGAGCACATCGACGAACAGCGCGTGGCCATCGCCGATCTGGCAACGAAGAGGGTGCGCATCGTCACGCCGGCCGGCATGTACGTCTACCACTTCGACTGGTCTCCCGACGGAGCGCACCTCGTGACGATGGCCGCTCCCGGTTCGGGCGACAACAACTATTGGATTGCAAAGCTGCAGGACGTCGATGTCGCCTCCGCGACAATGCGGCCAATCTACACGCCGCAACTCCAGCTTGCGGAGCCGAAGTGGTCGCCTGACGGCAAGTCGATCGCGTTCATCGAAGGACTGATGAGCGATGAAGGCTCGACCGGCGGCGACGTGATGGTGATCCCGGCAAGCGGTGGCGCCGCCCGCGACGTCACGCCTGGCCTCAAAGCCTCGGTCACCTCCATCGACTGGACGACCGCGAACACGATCACCTTCGGCGAAGACCTCGCGGGCGAATCGGCGCTGGCGCGGCTCGACGTCAACAGCGGCGCGATTGAAACCCTGTGGCACGGCGGTGAGCTCGTCACAAGTCACGACGTCATCGGCGCATCGTTCGCGAGCGACGGCACAACCTCCGCCATCATCCGCAGCGGCTTCCGCAGCGCTCCCGATGTCTGGGCAGGACCGACCGGCTCGTGGAAGCGGCTCTCGTCGACCAATATCAGCTCACGCGCAACGTGGGGCGAGGCGCGCTCGATCCGCTGGAAGAGCGACGAATTCGATGTGCAGGGTTGGCTGCTTGCGCCGTCCGAGGTTGTGGCGGGGAAGAAGTATCCGATGGTCGTCTGGATTCACGGCGGTCCTGCCAGCGCATCGCTCGCGCACTGGCCCGATCAGCGTGCCGCGCTCCTTTCGCATCACGGCTACTTCGTCTTTTTTCCGAATCCGCGCGGCAGCTACGGACAAGGTGAAGCGTTCACGCGCGCGAACGTGAAGGATTTCGGCTACGGCGATCTTCGCGATGTGATGTCTGGCGTCGACGCCGCCGCCGCGACCAACCCGATCGACACCGCCCGCCTCGGCATCTGGGGTTGGAGCTACGGCGGCTACATGACGATGTGGGCCGTGACGCAGACGCCGCGATTCAAAGCAGCGGTTGCCGGCGCCGGCCTCGCCAACTGGCAGAGCTACTACGGCGAGAATGACATCGACGCCTGGATGATCCCCTACTTCGGCGCGTCTGTTTACGACGATCCGGCGATCTACGCGCGCAGCGCACCGATCACGTTCATCAAGAATGCGAAGACACCGACGCTCGTACTGGTCGGCGAGCGCGATGGCGAATGTCCCGCGCCGCAATCATTCGAGTTCTGGCACGCGCTCAAAACCCTCGGTGTCGAAACGCAATTAGTCGTCTATCCCGACGAAGGCCACCGCTTCGCAAAGAAGGAACATCAGCGCGACGTCGCCTCGCGGCTTCTCGGGTGGTTCGACAAACATCTTTGATGTGAAGGCAGAGATCAGAAAGATCAGGAACCACAAGGTCTCAAGATCGGATCGGCGTTCGGAGTGGAGAGCGATCGGAGATCAGAGACTCGATGTTGATCAAGGACTGCCTTCGACCGCTCGCGGCCTATCGGACCTGCGGTTCACCCGCGCAGCCCGCAACGCGAAAAAGTATGGCTCGACGCAACAGCAACGCAGCGGGCGGAGTCGGGGGCCAACCGCTAGTGGGCGGCGCCTATGGTTCGGGTATTTCGAGGTGGCGACAGATTCCTCTTACGGTAAAGTCGTTTACTTCGGAGTGGCGGGGAACGCTTGACGCCTTCCCTTTGCTGCGATTCACGAACACCGAATGGCGCGAGCCTTCCCGAAGCAACTCGCAACCGTGCGATTCCAGGTGTCGGACGAGGTCACGACGTTTCATCCGGCGACGAGAAGCTGCTCCCTGATAACGCTTTTTCCCGCGAGAGCCTCTTCGGCCAGCGTACGATTCGCTTCGAGTACGAGCTCGATGGCTTCCTGCAAGTTTTCGCGGGCCTCATCGAGTGTCGCGCCCTGTGAATTGGCTCCAGGAAGCTCTTCGACGAAGGCCGCGTAGCCCTCCGGAACCTCGACGAACACGGCGGTCCAGTTGGTCATTGGTGCATGATAGCTGATCGGCCTCGCGCGAACTTCCTACGCCAACTCTGATCCATTGTCTCTTGTCTCTGCCCTCCCCGACCCCCGACTCCCGACCCCCGCTCTACGCGCGTCCAGAACCCGCCCGCATCGTCAACGTAGAATCAATCATGGATCGAGCCCACTCCGCACTCCCGCTTCGACTCTTCAGCCTCGGCGCGATTGCATACGTCGCGATTGCGATCCTGCTCGTGCGCTCGCAGGTGTACGCGGCGCATCCCGACGTTCTCGCCTGGGGCCTGACCTTCGACCTCGGCATCTCCATTCCGCTGATCTATTGGTTCGCATTCGTGCGCACGGGCGCCATGCGGCCGATGACGATGATTCCATTGTTCGTGATCGCCGTGGCAATCGCATCGCGCATCGTTCCCGCGGGACAGCATCACTTCGCGCAGCAGCTCGGTTACATCGCCGCGCCGCTCGATCTCGTCACGTTGTGGATGGTGGCGCGGCGTTTGATGCGCGTTCGCAGCGCCGCAAATGAAGAGGACGACGTTCCCACGCGCATTGGGCAGATCACGCGTCAGTTGTTCGGCGGCGGCGCTGTGGCAGGCTTCGTCGCACTCGAAATCAGCTCGGTCTACTACGGTCTCTTCTGCTGGAGAAAACCGGCCGCTCCCGGTTTCAGCATCTACA
>DATAMS010000267.1:0-4173 GCA_036260495.1 Thermoanaerobaculia bacterium | reverse complement strand
GGCTCGCCCAGGTCGATGCGTTTGCCGGGGCGATCCCCTTTTTGATCGCGAATCACAAGCGCATACTCGCCCGACTCCTCGGAGAAATACGCGATCGACTTGCCGTCCGGCGACCAGGAGGGATCGCGCTCCATGACACCGACTGTGTTCGTCAAGTTGCGCGCGTCACCTTTCTCGACCGGAACCGTGATGATCTCGCCGCGCGCCTCGAACACAGCGCGAGCACCGGACGGCGAGATGTGACCGCTGCGGATCGATTCGGACGCCGGCGAGTAGCGAGCGCGCAATCCAAGAAAATCGCCGCGCACCTGGATGGGCACTTCTTTCGAAGTACGCGTTTTCGGATCGAAGAGAAAAATCGTCCCGAATTTTTCGTAGACGAGTGCGTCGGGGCCGGCCGACATCGACTTGATGTCCAGCCCCTCATTCTTGACGACCTCAGACACCGCTTTGCCGCGCGTGTCGTACGCCCAGATCGACGTCGTTCCGGTGCGGCTGCCGCGATCGGAGATGAAGTAGATGGTGTCGCCCATCCACGCCGGCGCGTGGTCGTTCGAGCCGGGATGCGGAACCCGCTCGATCGCCGAGTCCGACATGCGCGCGATCCAGATCTGTCCCGTCTGTCCGCCGTGCATGCGCTTCCAATCCGGCTGCCACTGCGAGATCGGCTGATAGGCGATGCGCGCGTTGTCCGGCGAGAACGAGCCCTCATCGGCATGCGGCAGCGGCACCAAATCCGGCAGCCCGCCATCGAGTCCGATCGTGAAGAGCTGGCCGTAACTCCTCCCGCTCTGCCGCGACGAACGGAAGAGGATCTTCGTCCCGTCGCTCGTCCAGCCCACGACCTGATCGCCGCCGGGATGAAACGTCAGCCGCTTCGGCTCCCCACCTTCGGCAGGCACGACATAGACGTCCGTGTTGCCGTCGTACTCGCCCGTGAACGCGACCCACTTCCCATCAGGCGAAAACCGTGGATCGCTCTCGACACCCGCATACGTCGTGAGCCGCTCCGCAACACCGCCCTCGCGCGCGACGGTCCAGATGTCCCCCGCGTACGCAAACGCAATCCGCGTCCGGCTCAGCGAAGGATTCTGATAGAGCGTGTGCCCGGCGGCGAATGCCGAGGCGGCGGCGAAGAACACAAATGCAGCAACGAATTTTTTCATGGACCCTCTTTCGTGAACGGCGTGATGAGGCGGAAAGTATAGGAGTTGCCCTGCATTCAAACGATGAACGAGCGCAAAGGTTGACACCATTTCGCGCGAAGCGCTTTGGACTGCGGTGGCGCCAGCCACCGCTTTCGATCGCGTCGTCGAATCCAAGCTGCGATCGGAGTCACTCGTGCTCACGGGTCCATGCATCGCGAATACTTCACTCTTAAAAGCGGTGGCTGGCGCCACCGCACTCCAAAGCGCTTCGCGCGAAATGGAGGCAAGCTCGGTGACATAATTTCACCCACTCAGCCGCAATCATGAATTCGACCTCGAACCGCCAAGCCATCCTTCTTACGATTCTTTTCTGCCTTACGGCGGGAAGACTACCCGCAGCTCCTCCTCCCGTCCGGCACGTATTCATCATCGTTCTGGAAAACAAGGGATTCGACACTACCTTCGGCCCGTCATCGGCGGCGCCGTACCTCTCGAAGACCCTTACTGCCCAGGGACAGCTCCTGCGCCAGTACTACGGCATCGGTCACGCCAGCCTCGGCAACTACGTGGCGATGGTGAGCGGGCAGGCACCGAACGGCGTGACCCAGACCGGCTGCCTCGTCTACACCGATGTCGTGCCCGGCATCCAGACATCGTTCTCCGGCCAGACTCTTGGCCAAGGCTGCGTGTACCCATCCGAGACCAAAACGATTGCCGATCAACTCACGGCAGAAGGCTTGACGTGGAAGGCGTACATGCAGGACATGACGGCCCGTTGCCGCCACCCGCCCTTCAATTTCGCCGATACCACGCAACAGGCCCGCCTCGGCGATCAGTACGCCGCGCGGCACAATCCCTTCATCTACTTTCACTCGCTGCTCGATTCCGGCGATTGCCCGGTGCATGACGTCGATCTCTCAGAATTGCAGAGCGATCTCGCCAATGCAGCGACGACTCCCAACTACGCCTTCATCACGCCAAACCTCTGCGAGGATGGTCACGACGCTCCTTGCGTCGATGGCCGGCCCGGCGGTCTCGTCACGGCCGATCAATTCCTGCAGACATGGGTGCCTCGCATACTCGGATCACCAGCGTGGGCGGAAGGGAGCCTGCTGATCGTCACGTTCGACGAAGCCGGAAGCGCCGACGCCACTGCATGCTGCGACGAAATGCCCGGACTCAACACGGTCAATCCGGGCGGCACGACGATCGGTCCGGGTGGCGGCCGCACGGGTGCCGTGCTGATCTCGCGATTCATCCAACCCGGTTCGGTCAACGACACGCCCTACAACCACTACGCCCTTCTGCGCAGTATCGAAGACATCTTCGTTCTCCCCCACCTCGGCTTCGCCGCCGAGCCGGGCCTGCGCCCCTTCGGAATGGACGTGTACAACGGGCAGTGGACGCCGGTTCGCAGGCGTTCGTCTCGACCATAGGCAAAGGAATGGATTGCACTTTCGACATTCGACCCGCCGCATGACATCCTTCGTCTCATTCGGAAGCTATGGCCCTCTTTCACATCGTTCTTCCGCTGCTTCTCGCGTTCCACCAGCCTGAGGGCGCGCACGAGTTGGACGGATTGCCCGAGAGCGTGCGTGAGCGCGCCACGCTGATCTTCGCCGGCACCTACGTCACGACGATGGGCATCGCCGTCCGGCGCGGAAATATGGAGGTCTGGCCACTGATTGGCACCTTCAACGTAAAAACCAACTACCTCGGCGCTACTCCTCGAACGGTCGGAATCACGCCACACGGACACGACCTGAAGAACGGACGCAACTACCTGGTGCTGCTCCGCCCGGAAGCTGGTTCGCGGAATGCCATCGAGAACGGCCTGCGACCCGACCTCACCGACGAAGAGATTGTCGGCATCCTCTACATTCCGCCGCTCGCGGACAGCGTTCAGATCGTCGACTTCGGCACCTTTGCCGTCGAACCGGAGCAAGATCCTCGGCGGACTGCGCCCGAGACCTCCATCGGCTTCCTCCATGAAGTACCGGCGCTCGAAACACCGGCCGTGCGCGAGCACACCGACCGAATCACAGGGATCGTGGGCAGCCGGTTCGGACTCCTCTTCTGCGCCGAGGCGAGAGAGGTTCCCGGCGACAAGGCCGGCGAATCGACGGACGATCTTGCTCCGATCCACATCCGTGTCATTCATCCGCCGGCGCGCAACCCGGCAACCGGCCAGACAACCGATCGTGACGAATGGGACGCTCCCGCCAACCTCGGCATCACCCGTTTCACCGGATGGCGCTTCGACGAGCCGTGGGAGATTGTCCCCGGCAAATGGACGATCGAGATCCTTCAACAGGGCACGGTCATGGCGCGCAAGGAATTCATCGTCACAACGCCATAAAGAGGACTAATGGGCCGCGGTGCCGGGAACGCGAAGGAGCACTTCGCAACCGCTACTGCCATTTCCCAATCTGTCGCTCGAAGAACGACCAGATTACTGCTGGTCCGTTCGGTTCCTCCAGAGATGGTCCGAGTATTCGCGGGCGACGGCGATATGGCTGTGGGATCCCGTGTCCACCGCCGTGAATGACAACGAGCTCCACCTCGGTCCGGGAGTTGTTGCGCCAGAGCACCTGCTCGACCTGAATTCCGTTGGCGAGCTGCGTCTTGTTCGTTTCAGGCGTGCCGGAGATGTGGTTGCGGTCCGCCAGGTATTGACCCGATGCACGCGATGACAGCACGTTGCCGTTCTTATAGAAGAGGCCAAAGAGCCTGACCGGTCCACCATTGAACGGGACGATCGGATCCTCGGTGCCGTTCATGATCATGACGGAACAGGTGCCCTGTTCCGCTGGCTTGCATTTGAAATTCTCCGGCTCTGGTATGTCCGCCGAAACTGCCGCAACGCCGCGGTAGCGCGACGGAGCTTCCAGCGCAAGGCGAAGGGCCATGCTGCCGCCGCGGGAACTGCCAGCTACAAAGACACGGTCCCGGCCAATGCCGATCTCGTCGACGAGCTTATCGGCCAGCCCCGCCAGAAACCCCACGTCGTCGATGTTGAGCCCAT
>DATAMS010000263.1:0-14220 GCA_036260495.1 Thermoanaerobaculia bacterium | reverse complement strand
ACGGTGAAACTGCAGCAGAGCAATCGCGAGCTCGAAGATTTTGCGTACGTTGCTTCACACGATCTTCAGGAGCCGCTGCGAAAGATCCAGGCGTTCGGTGACCGGCTTCGTGCGCGCTACGCGGACACGCTGACCGGCGAGGGAGCCGATTATCTCGATCGAATGCAGAAGGCGGCGGCGCGCATGCAGGCGCTGATCAACGATCTGCTCGCGTTCTCACGCGTGACGACGAAAGCGCAGCCTTTCGTGCCGGTGGATCTCAACACGGTGGCGCACGAGGTGGTTCACGATCTCGAAGTGCGCATCCATCAGGCGGGTGCTTCGGTGACGATCGATGAGTTGCCGGTGATCGACGCCGATCCGTCGCAAATGCACCAGCTCATCCAGAACCTCATCGGCAACGGCCTCAAGTTTCACAAGCCGGACACGTCTCCTCGCGTGACTGTTTCCGGCAAGGCCTCGCACGATTCGGCGGAGATCGTGGTTGCGGATGAAGGAATTGGTTTCGACGAGCGCTACGCCGATCGCATCTTCACGATGTTCGAGCGCCTTCACGGACGCGGGACGTACGAAGGCACCGGAATCGGCCTGGCCATCTGCCGCAAGATCGCCCAACGCCACGGCGGCGACATCCGCGCGGAGAGCACGCCCGGCGAGGGAGCGACATTCACCGTCACGCTGCCGGTGCTGCATCGAAGTGGGTTTGGGGATTAGTTGACAATGGACAATGGACAATTGACAACGAAAGCGGCGAGTGTTGCGGATTGAATTGGCAGATCAGCTATCAGTCGGCGGTTGTGGCGGCGCAGCGGGCGGGGTAGGAGACGCGAAACCGGATGCCTTAAATACATCCTTGAACAGAGCCTGCACCGAAACGACGACGACGGCGACGCCGCTGATGAAAATGTAGAGTTCGGGGTCGGCGATCTTGCGACGCAACGGCTCATAAACTGCGCTCCCCAGAATTACGAAGCCCGCGACCACGCCAAAGGAATGAATGAGGATCGTGACGATGACACCAAGTTCGATCTTCGCGCGTGCCAGCCCGCAGCGAATGCAATACGTGATGGCCAGAAGCGTACCGAGCGCGACCGTGATTATGAGAACGGCACGATCCATTACGAATGTCCGACACTCTTTGCAGGCTCGGGTTGCGCGATGAGCGAGGAAACGACGACGCCGGCAACCGCACCCACGATCGTGCCGACTCCCGGCACAACTGCCGTTCCGAGCATCGCACCGCCAATCCAGCTAGCCGTGATATCGCCGGTAATTCTTAGGAAGTGTTGAAGTTTGGCTCCAGCACCCACTTGGATCTCCATGCCCGAAGTATAGCAGTGCGCATGCCGCATTTCGTGCAGAAATGAAGGGTTATCGTCACCTAACGCGAAGCGAATCAGACGCTCGCGTGAGCAACGATTCGTCGCCCTCTGTGTCGCTCGCTGATTGACGGAGAATGGACAATTGACAATGGACAACGGAAGGCGCGAACGCGCGCCTGACGTTCCGTGGCGCGCTCACCGTTGTCCGTTGTCCATTCTCAATTGTCAATTCTCTCTGTTGCCCGACTCACTAATCCAGTAATCTACTGATCCATGGCCGCTCACGCGAAACCGATCGTCATTCTTCTTGCCGATGATGACGAGGAAGACAGGATGCTTACCTCCGATGCGCTCGTCGAGAGCCGCGTCGTTAATGACCTTCGCTTCGTTGAAGATGGCGAAGAACTTCTCGATTACCTTCATCAGCGAGGCCGGTACGCCGAGGCGGGCGCCGCGCCGTCGCCCGGACTGATCCTGCTCGACCTGAACATGCCGCGAAAGGACGGGCGCGAGGCCCTTCGCGAGATCAAGGCCGATCCGCATCTGCGCCGCATTCCGGTGATCGTGCTGACCACCTCGAAAGCCGAGGAGGACATTTTCCGCACGTACGACCTCGGCGCAAATTCATTCATCACCAAGCCGGTCCACTTCAACGCGCTCGTCGAAGTGATGAAAGAGATCGGCCGCTACTGGATCGAGATCGTCGAGCTCCCGAACGGAGCCGCAAGCCGTTGATCGACGTCCGGGAAGTCAGGGTTCTGCTGGTCGAAGACGATGAGGATGATTACGTACTCACACGCGATCTCCTCACCGACAGCCGCCGTACCCGCTTCGTTCTTGATTGGACGCCGTCGTACGGCGAGGCGATGGCAGCGATTGCCCGCGGTCAGCACGACGTCTATCTCGTCGACTACCGCCTCGGCGAGCACGACGGATTGGAGATTCTGCGCGAGGCGCGTGCCGCCGGCTGTGTGCGGCCCATCATTCTGTTGACCGGGCAGGGCGACGGCGAAGTCGATATCGCGGCGATGCAGGCCGGCGCCGCCGACTACCTCGTCAAAGGGCAGCTCGATTCGCAGCTTCTCGAACGCTCGATTCGTTACTCGCTCGAACAGAACCGCACGCTCGAAGCACTGCGCGAGAGCGAAGAGCGCTACGCCCTCTCCGCACGCGGCGCGAACGACGGCCTGTGGGTTTGGGATCTGCGCGACGACACGGTTTACTACTCGGATCGCTGGAAAGAGATGCTCGGCTTCACGCAGGACGAGGTCAGTCCGTCGCCGGATGAATGGTTTTCGCGCGTTCATCCCGACGATGTGGCGATGCTGCGTGCCGACATCGACGCGCATCGTCACGGCAACACGCCGAGCATCGAGCACGAGCATCGGATGCGATGCTGGGATGGGCGGTATCGGTGGATGCTGGCCCGAGGAGTTGCGGTGAGGGACGCGGCTGGGGTGGCGACGCGCGTCGCTGGATCGCAGACCGACATCACCGAGCGCAAGATCGCCACCGACAGGTTGATGCACGACGCCTTTCACGACGGTCTGACCGAGCTTCCCAACCGCGCGCTTTTCATGGATCGTCTCGACAACTCGCTTGAGCGTTCGCGTCATTATGCGGACAGCCAGTTCGCGGTTCTCTTCCTCGATCTCGATCGCTTCAAAGTCGTCAACGACAGCCTCGGGCACGCGCTCGGCGATCAACTCCTTATCGCTGTTGCCGACCGTTTGCGGGCCACGCTCGGTCCGACCGACACTGTCGCGCGGCTCGGCGGCGATGAGTTCACGATCCTGCTCGAGATCGATCATCTCGCCGACGCGGTTCGCACCGCCGAGCGGATTCAGGAAAATCTTCGCGTTCCTTTTCGCGTCGGCGAGCACGAGATCTTCGCGACCGCCAGCATCGGCATCGCGCTGAGCGCCACCGGCTACGAGCGCTCGCAGGATATGCTGCGCGACGCCGACATCGCCATGTACCGCGCCAAGTCGCGCGGCCGCGCCGTTCACGAAGTGTTCGATAAGACGATGCACGAGCGCGCGGTGAAATTGCTGAAGTTCGAGACTGAGCTGCGGCGCTCGATCGAGCGCGACGAGTTGCGCGTCTACTACCAGCCGGTCGTGTCGCTGGAGACAAACCGCGTGGCCGGTTTCGAAGCGCTCGTGCGATGGCAGCTCGGCGATGAGCTCGTGACCGCGGACGAGATCGTCCCCATCGCCGAAGACACCGGCCTCATTCTCTCGATCGGCCTGTGGGTGTTGCGCGAGGCGCTGCGGCAGCTCGCCGCCTGGCAACGAATCAATCCGGCAATGGAGAGGCTGGACATGCACGTCAACCTTTCGGCGAAGCAGTTTCTCCAGCCGAATCTGCTCGAACAGGTCGCGGCCGCGCTTGCAGACAGCGGCATCGTTCCCCAACGGCTGCACCTCGAGGTGACCGAGAGTGTCATCATCGATAACCCCGAGGAGGCGGCGGCGCTGCTGGAGCGGCTGCGGGAAACGGGGGTGCGGATCAGTCTCGACGACTTCGGCACCGGCTACTCATCGCTCAGCTCACTCAGCCAGTTTCCGTTCGATACGCTCAAAATCGATCGCTCGTTCATCTCCACGAACGGTGATCGCCGCAACGACGAGATCGTCCGCACGATCAGCAACCTTGCCGGCATCCTGGGCATGGACGTGACCGTGGAAGGATTGGAAAGCGCCGGCCAGGTCGGCCGCATGCGCGAGCTCGGAATCGAATACGCGCAAGGGTTTTTCTTCTCGCCGCCGGTCGATGCGGAGACGGCGATGCGGTTTGTAAGTTTCTGAAAAACCGTTTCACGCGGAGCCGCGGAGATGCGGAGCGGTTTCCTCCGTGTCCTCCGCGCCTCCGCGTGAAACGCCTTTCGAGAAACCTATTACGAATGCCTTCGTATCAGTCCCGCAATATGCGAACGAAGGCTAACTTTGCCCGACCCTTGTCGTCTTACGCACCAATGCGCCGCGTCTTCCTGATCCTTGGCGCGGCGTTACTGCTTTTCTGCCCGGCAATCGCCGCGCAGGCCGCGGACACGCCGCAACTAACCATCCACCGCGCTGCCGGTCCGATCACCATCGACGGCGATCTCTCCGATCCTGGATGGCAGAACGCGCTCAAGTCGGAAACATGGTTCGAGACCAATCCCGGCGACAACATCGAGCCGAAAGTGAAGACGATCGGGTACACCACGTACGACGATCACTTCTTCTACGCGGCCGTCCGTTCGTGGGACAACCCCGCCGACATCCGCGCGCAGCTCGGTGATCACGATGGCATCAGCGGAAACAGCGACGATTTCGCCGGTGTCATCCTCGACACGCGCAACGACGGCAAGACGGCGATGGAGTTTTTCGTCAACGCCGCCGGCACGCAATACGATGCCTCGCAGGACGACGCCAGCGGCAACGAGGATTCATCGCCCGATCTCTTCTGGGATTCGGCGGTGAAGAAGACCTCCGACGGATGGATCCTCGAGCTGCGCATCCCGTTTTCGTCGCTCCGTTATCAGCAGACCAGTCCGCAGGTTTGGGGCGTTCTGCTTTATCGCAACATGCCACGCGAGCGCCGCTATCAGATCTTCGACCACAAACTGCCGCGCGGCTCGAACTGCTTCGTTTGCAACTGCAACAAAGTGGCGGGCTTCGAAGGGCTGCCGACCGGAGGCCACATCATCGTTGCGCCGTACGTGACTGCAAACGAGAGCGGATCTCTTCGCGGCAATGGCAGCAACAGCCTCGTCAATCGTCCCGTCAGCGGCGACGGCGGCGTCGACATCAAATACACGCCGAACGAGCACACGGCCATCGACGGCACGGTCAACCCTGACTTTTCGCAGATTGAATCGGACGTCGCCCAGATCTCGACGAATCAGCGCTTCGCCATCTTCTTTCCCGAAAAGCGGCCGTTCTTCCTCGAGCGCGTAGAGCTCTTCTCGACACCGATTCAGGCGGTCTACACGCGGACCATTACGTCGCCGCGATGGGGTCTGCGAGACTCGGGCAACAACGGTCATGACAGCTACACCATGCTCGTGGCGCAGGACCGCGGCGGCGGCGCGGTCATCATCCCGTCATCGACAGGATCGAGTTTCGCCGACCAGGACTTCGGCGCCACCGACGCCATCGCTCGCTGGCGTCACGACTTCACCGGCAAGTCGTTCGCCAGTCTGCTCGTCACCGACCGCGAATACGAAGGCGGCGGTCACAACCGCGTCTTCGGTCCCGACTTTCAATGGAAGCCGAACGATACGGACACGCTCACCGGCCAGATTCTGGCCAGCCAGAGCCGCACTCCGAATCGTCCCGACCTCGCCTCGGAATGGGATGGCCGCAACCTTTCGTCCTTCGGCTCCGATCTCTGGTGGTCGCATTCGAATCCGAAGTTCGACTTCTACACCGAGTTTAAGGACTACGGTGACGACTTCCGCGCCGATCAGGGTTTCGTGCCGCAGGTTGGTTACCGCTCGAACTACATGGAGAGCGGCTACACGTTCCGGCCGAAAGGTTTCTTCAATCGCGTGCGTGTCTTCGGGATGGGCGAGTACGACTCGCAGCAGGACGGCTCGCGGTTGTACAGCATGAAATCCGCCGGCTTCGGCGCCGACGGAAAGTTCCGATCGTTCACCAGGCTGCGCCTCGCGGACGAGCACTTCCGCAATGCCAACCAGATTCTCGAGCGGAAGCAACTCATCTACACCGTGCAGTTCACGGTAAGCCGTCTCATCCCGCAGGTTTCATTTGACGGCTGGGCCGGACAGGACATCGACTTCTACAACAACCGAGTCGGTCACGGCGCGAGCGTGAACATGGGCGCGCAGTTCCGGCCGACGTCCCGTCTGCAGCTTTCGTCGACGACGATTCTGCAATGGCTTTCCGAGAAGCTTCCCGGCGGCGTGGAAGGCCGTCTCTTCACGGCCCAGGTGGAGCGGCTGCGCGCGCAGTACATGTTCTCGCCGCAGATGTTCGTCCGCGCCGTCGTGCAGAATCAGCGAACGAGCTCGAATCCGCTGATTTACGGCGCCGATGTTCCGCTTCGCGACGGCACGCTCTCATCGCAAATCCTTTTCGCCTACAAGGTCAACTGGCAAAGCGTCCTCTACCTCGGATACGGCGATATTCGGGATGTGAACGAAGAGGTGAATAACACCGATCCAAACAATCGTCTCTACAAGCGCAACTTCCTGCTCTCCAATCGACAAGTGTTCTTCAAATTGAGCTACGCGTTTCAGAGGTAATAAACGGAACGGTGGCGTCCTGGCCGTCGATCGTGCACGCAGGCGGGACACCTACGAGCCAGCCGGCGAGACGCCAGCGTTCCGTAGCCAACCGACAGGTGTTCTTTCAACCTCAGCTACCCGTCTCAGAGGTAGCAAGCGGAACGCTGGCGTCCTCGCCGGCTGGCCCGGCGGCGTCCCGCCGCCGATCTCGCCTGACTGCTTCGACGCCACACGCCGCCAGGATCACATATTGCGGCATGACCGGCACGCGGAAACGTGACTCCGATTCGCCTCCCGCCGAGATCAGGATGTAATAGCCGATTGTCGCGATCAACAACATGGCGAGGTTTCGGTCGCGCCGCCACAACGCCAACGCGCCGATGGCGGCGAATGCGAAGACGATGGCCGTGAACGCATCCAATCCGTGTTGAACGATCGTCGCCGGAAAAGCGCTAACGACCTCCATTCCCTCCCAGCGGCTGTCGAAAAGATTCACCAGCAGTCCGCGGAAGGTCAGCATCGCCGCGGCGCGGGGATGCTGTCGCAACACACGCCACGCGATCTGCGAGTAGTACTTGCTGCGCACGGCATCGGGCAGATCCTCGGCATCCGGAATGTGCAGCTTCGCCTGGATCTCGGCGTCTGCATCCTCGACGAGACCTTTGTCTTCATCGACCAGATCCGTGTCGAAGTTGCCGTCATCCTCGATCGCCAACGCTCCGGCGGCGCGATACGAGAGCATGTTCATCCCGCCGATCGACGAGATCGTGAAGACGCCGGTGTGATGCAGATTGCGAAGCTCCCATCCGACTGGCAGGACGAGCGCGAGCGCGATGAACAGCGCGATCGTGCGCGCGCGGACGCGGTTGAGCGCGAGACAAAACGCCACCACGATGAAGTAGACGATCGCCACCGGACGGATCAGAACGAGCACTCCGGTGAGCACGCCGGCCAGCGGCAGTTTCCGGTTGTACGCGACGAGCACGAAGACGACGAACAGCAGTGCCGTGAAAAGCGACTCGGTCAGGATCTTGTTCGCGTAATGCAGCGTCGGTGTGTCGATGGCGAAGAGAACCGCGGCCGTCAACGCAGCGAACCGGCTCCCGATGCGGCGCGCCACGAAAAGGTAGAGTGCCACGGCCAGCGCCGCGTTCAGCAAATGCTGGAAAACGATCACCGGCACAACGCGCAATCCAAACGCCGCCAGCAGCAGCGGATAGCCGGGGGTCCGCATCGTCTCGATGATGCCGTTGCCGGTCGTGAAGCCGAGTCCGTGCAGAAGATTGCGCGCAGGCTCGAGGTAGGTGAACGAGTCGGGGAAGAAATAGTCAGGAGCGGCGTAGGCGAAGTAGAGAAAATTCGCCGCCAGCGAGACCATCGCGATGACGGCGATGTCGATTCGTTCGCGCTTGCTCAGTCCCATGGACCGCGCATTATCGCCGGTCTCTATCTAAGAACATCTGCGACATCTGCAGATAAAACTACGTCCGCAATTGGCTTTCCAATTCGTCCGGCCGCGCGGAGCGCATCTTCGCGTCTTCGACCGTGATCACGCCCTGCCGCACCAGCCGCGCCAGCGAATCCTCGATCGAGATCATGCCCTGGCGTTTGCCGAGGGTGATCTCGGAGATGAGGTTCTCCATCTTGTCGCGGCGGATGTGATTGCGGACCGCGCCATTCGCAAGCAGCACTTCCACCGCCACGGCCCGCCCATTGCCGGAGGCCGCGGGCAGCAGTTGCTGCACGACGATCGCGTTAAGGCTCAGCGAAAGTTGTTGCCGGATCTGGGTCTGCTGTCCGGGCGGAAAGACGTCGATGATGCGGTGAACGGCCTGCGCCACATCGCTTGTGTGCAGCGTCGAGAGGATGAGGTGCCCCGTCTCCGCGGCGGTGAGCGCGGTGGCAACGGTTTCGAGATCGCGCATCTCGCCGACCAGGATCACGTCCGGGTCCTGCCGCAGCGCCGCGCGCAACGCCGACGCGAACGATGGCGCATCGCGGCCCACTTCGATCTGCTCGATGACCGATTGTGCGTTGCGGTGCTCGTACTCGATCGGATCTTCGATCGTGATGATGTGTCTCGATTCCGATCGATTGATCGCGCCGATCATCGCAGCCAGCGTGGTCGTCTTTCCCGCGCCGGTCGGCCCGCAGATCAGCACGAGCCCTCGGGTCGGTTTCACCAGCTCGTCGAGAATCGGCGGCAGGTTCAACTCCCCAATCGTCGGCACCGCGGTGGGCAGCGAACGGATCGACGCGGCGAACGTGCCGCGCTGGCGATGAATGTTCACGCGAAAGCGCCAGGCGCGCCGCTCTTCGCTGACGTCCGGCGCGTCCAGGCGCAGCGAGAAATCGATCGCGCCATCTTCGGCGATGCGCTCGCGCACACGCGGAGTCAGCAGAGGTTCGAGAAGGGGAGCGACGTCATCGTCGGAAAGCGCGGCACCTTCGCTGCGCACGAGCCGGCCGCCGACGCGAAACACCGGCACCGAACCAGCGATGATGTGCAAATCGCTGGCCCCTCGCCGCGCGGCGTCGATCATCAGCGTCTCGAGCGGATTCCCGCGCGGCACCTGCGCCGCCGGCCAGGTCTCGCGTTGCGCCTTTGCCGCCACCGGCCACATCCCCCGCGGGGTTTCGGCGTCTGCCGCCTCGCCTTCATTCAACTGCCGGACGAGTTGATCGAGCTCAGGATCAGGAAGAAGTCGTGTCATATCGAGCAGAGTACGAACGAAGCGTGCCAGAAGTAACGGGGAGTGTGGGCGTCTCGCCCGCGGCGTCGAGGCGTCCCGCCTCGGCGTGTGGATCACGCGTGGCGCTTGTCGTCAGTTTCGCGACTGGCCGTCAATCGGCGCTACGTGTCAAACAGGGCGACCAACACGGTTCTCCCGCCGAGCTGAGACGCCTCGCCGCCTCGGCGTGTGGATCACGCGTGGCGCTTGTCGTCCGTTTTCGCGACTGGCCGTCAATCGGCGCTACGTGTCAAACGGGGCGACCAACACGGTTCCCACGCCGAGGCGAGACGCCTCGCCGCCCCGGCGTGGGGATCACGCGTGGCGCTTGTCGTCCGTTTCGCGACTGGCCCGTCAATCGGCGCTACGTGTCAAACGGGGCGACCAACACGGTTCTCACGCCGAGGCGAGACGCCTCGCCGCCGCGGGCGAGACGCCCGCACTCCTCGGAATGCCCGCCCGCCCTCGCTTCGTTGCACGCGTCCATGCGGAAGTTATTTGCGATCACAGCCCTCATATTTGTGCTGCCTGCCGTAGCGTCTGCCGATGACAGCTCCTTTCGCAGCATGCAATCAGGATGGCTCAATCACGACACCCCCGTCTTCGATCACGGCATCCTCGGGCAGCGCCAGATCATCGCCATCCTCGACACCGGCCTCGATTGGGACAGTTGCTACTTCGCCGAGCCTGGCGGTTCGCGTCCACCGGTCAACACCGGCTCGCCAGCGAACGGCTTGAGCGCCACGAACGTCGACACCAACCGCCGCAAAGTCATCGCCTACGATTTTCTGTACTCCTGCGATCAGTATCCCGGCGCCTTCGGCTGTGAGGATCCGAACGATCCCGCCGCGTTCGACAACGCGCGCCACGGAACTCTCGCTGCGAGTGTTGCAGCCGGCGACGGCCACGCCGCGCTCGCTCCCGACGATCCGGCCGATGGCATTGCGCCGGGCGCGAAATTGATCGTGCAGGACGGCGGCTTCATCGGTGGCGACAACTGCAGTCAGCGGCCGGGTTTCGGATGTCCCGTGAATCTCACACCGATCCTTGATCAGGCGTACAAACAGGGAGCGCGCATCCATTCGAACTCGTGGGGCGACCGTCAGAACACACCGTCTTTTCTTCCGACGCCGACGGCGAATTATTCAGCCGGCGCGCGCGATATCGATGCGTTCGTCTGGTTGCATCCCGACATGCTCGTCGTCTTCAATACCGGCAATCTGTCGACGACTACCACACCGCCGGCCAGCTCGCTCTCCGCGCCCGGCTGTGCGAAAAACACGTTGCAGGTTGGCGGAACGCGCTGGGCCAACATTCACGCTTACGACGATGTGGTCACGCCATTCTCACTGGTGGGGCCAACGCGCGACGGACGGATCAAACCCGATCTGGTCGCGCCGTCGTATGTCCTGGCGGGCGATGACGACGGTGACATCACCACGCGCAACTGCAACACGAGCCAGCAATCGGGCACGTCATGGTCCTCGCCGTCGGTCGCCGGCGCCGCTGCGCTCGTGCGCCAATATTTCACCGATGGCTTCTATCCCACCGGCGCCGCCACGGAGTCGCACGCATTCATTCCGAGCGCTGCGCTGCTGAAGGCGATGCTGATCGCCGCGACGCGTCCCGTGCCGAACGATTGGAACTACAACTCCGGTCTCACACCGGCGAGTCCGGCGCCGACGTTCGAGCAAGGCTTCGGCTTTCCCGTGCTCGACGACGCGCTTTATTTTCCGGGCGATCGGGCTCGCGTCCGCGTCGTCGACGTTCCGCTCGCGCAAGGATTGGCGCAGGGCGAAACGGCAACGCTGCATCACAACGTCGCGTCGGGAACGCAGTTGAAAGTCGCGCTGGTCTGGACCGATCCCGCGGGAATCCCGCGCGGCGTTTCCGACTCGACTCCCGAGCTGGTCAACGACCTCGATCTGCGCGTCACCGATTCCACCGGCGCTACGTTCCTCGGCAACGAATCGCTCCATCCCGGCCAGCCCGATCGTCTGAACAACGTCGAAGTGGTTTCGATCGCCGCGCCGCCCGCCGGCAATTACACGATCAGCGTGACTGCAAACCACCTCGGCAGCGGCCCGCGACAGAGCTACGCCCTAGTCATCACCGGCGACCTGACCGACGCCATTCCGGCGATCGCGAATGTGAATGCGCGCGTGCGATCCGCGCGGCATTAACGCATCTGCGAACATCTGCGACATCTGCGGATAAAACTAATTAGAATCCCCCGCCATGCTTTCCCGTGAATACCTTCGCGAACATACAGACGATTACCGCACCGCGCTAAAGAATCGCGGCGCCAGCGTCGACCTCGAGCGCTTTCTCGAGCTCGAAGCTGAGCGCCGCCGCTCCATCGCTCAAGTGGAAGCGCTCAAAGCGCAGCGCAATGCCGCGACGCAGGAGATCGCCAACCTCAAGAAGAACAAGCAGGACGCGGCCGAACAGATCGCGGCGATGAAGCGCGCCGGCGACGAGATCAAGCAGCTCGATGAACGCCTCGCCGGCATCGAAACCGATCTCCGCAACGTCGAGCTCTACTTCCCCAACGTTCCCCACGAATCCGTTCCGATCGGTCCCGACGAAACGCACAACCGCGTGGAGCGCACATGGGGCGAGAAGCCGTCCTTCGCCTTCACACCGAAAGCGCATTGGGACATCGGCGAAGCGCTCGGCATCCTCGATTTCGAGCGTGCCGTGAAGGTGACCGGGGCGAGGTTCTCATTCCTCGCCGGCGCCGGCGCAAAGCTGAATCGCGCGCTGATGAACTTCATGCTCGACGTTCACGAGCAGCAGGGCTACGTCGAAGTCGTCCCCCCGTTCATGGTCAACGCCGATTCGCTCCTCGGCACCGGCCAATTGCCGAAGTTCGAGGAGGATCTCTTCAAGCTCACCGACCGCGACTACTACCTGATTCCGACCGCCGAGGTGCCGGTGACGAACCTGCATCGCGACGAGATCCTCGATGGAGCGACATTGCCGCGCATGTACACGTCCTATTCGCCCTGCTTCCGTAGCGAGGCGGGATCGCACGGAAAAGACACGCGCGGCCTCATCCGCCAGCATCAGTTCGAGAAAGTCGAGATTGTGAAATTCACGACTCCCGAGACTTCCTGGGCCGAGCACGAGAAGCTGACCGCGGACGCCGAGGCGGTGTTGCAAGCCCTCGGGCTGCACTATCGCGTGATGACTCTTTCCACCGGCGACATGGGTTTCACCTCCGCAAAGACCTACGACATCGAAGTGTGGCTGCCCGGTCAGCAAACGTTCCGCGAGATCAGCTCCTGCTCGAACTTCGCCGACTTCCAGGCACGCCGCGCAAACATCAAGTACCGCACCGCCGACAAGAAGACCGCCTTCGTCCACACCCTCAACGGATCAGGCCTGCCGCTCGGCCGCACGCTCGTCGCCATCCTTGAGAATTACCAGAATGAGGATGGATCGGTGCGGGTGCCGGAGGTGTTGAGACCGTACATGAAGGGTGTGGCGAGCATTTCGAAATAGCCGGCCAAAGCGAGCGCAGTGATAAACTTCCGGAGATGAAAATCTATACCGCCGTCGTCGAGCGATCGCCTGAGACTGGTCTGTTCGTCGGCTTCATCCCCGGTTTTCCGGGCGCCCATACGCAAGCCGAGTCGCTTGACGAACTGAATGCCAACCTCCGCGAGGTTGTGAGCATGCTGCTTGAGGACGGAGAGCCCAATAAGGGATGTTTAGTCCGCTTTTCTTTTGGAGCCATTCAGCAGATTGATCTACCTCGCGCGTGCGCTGATGTCGTTTGCAATAGCTTGCTCATCGTAAACGGTCGGAACGCGGTCTGGGCGGCTGCGTGAATATCGAAAACGACCGACTCGTAACGCGAAGGTGCGAGCCGCAGCCGATCCGTTTCTAGGTGGTCCGATCATCTCCAGCGCGCGCTGATAGATCCAATCAGCCTCCGATTGAGTGAAACGACTTGCGAGCCGAGTGATGACTGTTGACAGAGTGTCGAGAGCCGCGGAATCGGTCAAGTAGGTGTTAGCCGTCCTGTCAATCCAAAGGAGGAGTTCTTGTCTGGACCCCTGGTGCCAAGATCGTTCGAAACAAACAAAGAACCAATCCACAATTGACCGATTGTTGCCACCTAGCAGTCTTGCCAGGCCCGCCTCTGAACGATCGAACCATCCCCCTTTGCTGAGCAATCGGGCGTTCTCGATGGGTGCTCCGCGTAGAAGTCTTAAGAGTTCGGTTGCGTCAGAATTTTGAGTGAGATGGCTACTCTCGTTTTCCAAGAGCGCCGCGACGCGCTCGCCTCGTTGGAAAGTCAGTTGCTCAGATTTGCGCGCGCGCGCATTGCTGGAAGAGCCGATTGCGACAACGAACGCGGCAAGAATTGCGAGTATCGCTAGAACGGGGATGAATACCTGCCAGCCTTCCATAGAATGAGTATAAGCGGAACAACATCGTCGGCTTGGAAGCGTTGAGGCTACTGGGACCAATAGCGTTAACGGCTAGAATCCGCGGCATGAAACGCCTCGCCGCCTTTCTCGTTCTGCTCGCCGCCTGCACGACCGCTCCGCCACCGCCTCCGCCCAAAGTCAGCGTAGCTCCGGCGACTCCTCCACCCGCCGTCGTCGAAAAGAGCACCATCGAATCGAAGACCGCGAAGCTCCAGAAGTTCGATGGCTTCATCCCGCTGTTCTGGGATGCCGAGAACGGCAAGTTGTTCATGCAGCTTTCGCGATTCAACGAGGAGTTGCTTTACCAGGTCTCGCTTCCTGCGGGCGTTGGATCGAATCCGATCGGGCTTGATCGCGGGCTGCTGGGGCAGACGCAGATCGTTACGTTCGAGCGGATTGGGCCGAAGGTGTTGATGACGGCGACGAACACTCGGTTTCGTGCGATCAGCAATGACGAGGCGGAGAAACGCGCGGTGGCCGACTCGTTC
>DATAMS010000259.1:0-10921 GCA_036260495.1 Thermoanaerobaculia bacterium | reverse complement strand
TGACGATCGGCAAGGGAAAGCAATATGACAGCGAGGGAACTGTAATGGGGACACATGATGCGTTTACAGAAATTCAGTTGCTAAAATAGCATCACCCACCGCAGAAAGGACCAACATGCCCGCGAAGACTACCCGCCAGTTTGTACTGATTCCCATCACTCGAGAGAAGAGCCACCACATCACCGTCGTGGCGCGCTTGGGCGGACGCCCCGCGCGATTCCTCGTCGACACGGGGGCTGGAGGGACGATCCTCGATTCCCACGCTGTGGCAAAGTACAAGCTCAAGTTGTCATCGGCTTCGCGTAAAGGCGGTGGTGTCGGCTCGGCGGCGATGCGGATGAATTACTCGCTAAGCACGACCTGACGCTCGTTGAGCTTGATCTTTCGGGGACGAAGCTGCTCGCTCTCGACCTGTCCCATGTCAACGCGGGACTCAAGAAGTCCAAGGTTGAGCCGGTGGTCGGAGTTCTTGGTGCAGACGTCCTGTGGCGTCATCATGCGGTCATCGATTACGACAGGGGTCTTATGCTCCTTTCGAGATAGAACCCCCGTTGCCGCGTCGTCGCAAGTGCGTTAACGTTTCGCGAAGGTCACGCGCAACCGCGTGTCGCTTTCAATTCTGGACTTGACGACATCATGAAAGGTCCAGCCGCGCTGGTATGGTGCGTTGCGTGCTACCCCGATCGAGAACCTCCGGTAAGATTGATGGATAGCAGAGTAAGCATGCTGAAGGAGCGTCCATGACACGAAATCTGGTGATCGGAAGCGTCCTGCTTATCGCCGCCGTTTCTGCTCATGCGCAACCTCGGAACCAAGGCCCGCGAGGCGTTGTCGCGGAGATCCGAAAAGCGGATCGAGAGCGCATTCAGGCGCAGGTCCATGCCGATGCGGTAGCGCTCGACCGAATCTACGCGGATGACTTCATCGGGGTCGGCCCGAGCGGAACAGTCCGAACGAAAAAAGATGTCCTCACCGATTTCGCATCGGGAAGCCTGAAGTTCCAATCGATCACGACTGACGAGGTTCGAATCCGCGTGTACGGCGACACCGCGGTGGAGACAGGTCTCTCGACGATGAAGGGCCAGGACGCAGACAACGTCGTACCCGAGGAGAATCGCTTCACGCGGGTTTGGATCAAACAGGGAGGCCGATGGCGCTTGGTTGCCAACCACTATTCGAACCTGGCGAAACGTCATTGATCGCTGATTGCGATCTTCAGAACTCGATCGCATCACGTGCGCTTCTGAGCTCTTTGGCGTTGAGTCGACGCACACGTGTCGAACTTCAAAGCTAGAGCCCGCTGCGTTGCCGCGTCGTCGCAAGTGCGTTAACGTTTCGCGTCGCGGGCCACGCCGCTGAAACGCATGAGGCAGGTCCGTTACGGGAGGATTCACCGATGCCCCATGGCAAGATCTGTTACCTCGAGATCCCGGCGAACCGCGCCGATGATTCTGCGCGGTTCTACTCGGAAATCTTTGACTGGAAGGTGCGCGAGCGCGGGGACGGGAACCTGGCGTTCGATGACACCGGGTGTGTGAGCGGGACGTGGGTCAAGGAAAGCGACCGGACGCCCGATGAGCGCACACGGGTCTACATCATGGTCGACAGCATCACCGAATCGCTGGAAAAGATTGTGAGCGCCGGCGGCAAAGTCGTTACCCCGCGCACGGACATTGGACAGGGCATGGGCGCGTTTGCCGCCTTTACCGATCCCGTCGGCAACGAATTCGGGCTCTACGAGGAGCCACAACAGTAGGTCTGGCACAACCGGCGGACGCTCCAGCGTAGCGGGGCTATGGCACCGACCGCCGGCGCCCGCATCGAATTCCGCCTTTCAGTGGCGCCGAGCGGAAGTAAGCTATGTTTTCCGTCATGCGTCCCCTTTTCCCGTGGTCCTTCTTCTTCTTCTGGCGGTGAGCGCGGCCGGTCAGGCGCTGGGCGCTGGTTGAGTCGATCGAAGTGCGCGTGGTGAGCGTCGACGTCGTCGTGACGGATCGCGCGGGCCGTCCGGTTCCGAATATGACGAAGGATGCCTTCGTGCCGCGCCTCTCGAGGATCGCTCAAGGCGCGACCTGCTATGGCCTGACTCTCGGTTCCAGCCGGCGCGAACTCGCATCCTGCTGGGTTCCCAGTCTGTTAGTCTTGGCGTGCGGGTCCGCGCGGCTGAACCGCAATCCGTTACGCCGCAGACTTGAACACACGCAATCCGTAAAAGCGGAGGACGACATGACAACCAGAGAGATCATTCAAGGATATTTCGATAGTCTCAAGCAGAAACGTGACTGGGAGGTATTCCTGGCTGATGGCATGGAATTCACGAGCTTTGTCACTCCCATCAAACGAGTGGCGGGGAAACGCGCATATCTGGAGTCCACTAGCCGTTTCTTCTCAATGATCACCGCGGTGGAGGTGAAAGACCTTATTGTGGATGGAAACAGAGCGTGCGCTTTGACGCGATACCAACTCCAGCCTCCCGGGGGCGCAGCAATTGAAAGCCACGTCGCCGAGGTGTTCAAAACAGGGAATGGAGAGATCTTGTCTCTTGAAATCTACTTTGACAGCGCGCCGTTTCCAAAGCCGCCGGCTGCGGCCTGACAATTCATTCAGGCCGGCGCCGCTCCGCGACGCGGCTTAATTCAAACGTAATCAATCAAGCCGCGGTCGTATCTGGAAACTTAACTTTACGATCATCGATCGTACACGGCGGTACGTTGATTTTCCAGATACGACCCTGACTTACGGTCCCTTGACTTCCGCCGCGCATCCGGCGAATTCGATCGACACTTCCCGGATATCCAACCATTAAAGTCGGTAGAATGGCTGTCTAAATGTAGCTAGGCGGGCCCGGGTTCTGAGCGGCTACGGCCCTCGCAACGTCGTGTTGCCATATCGCGCTGCTGTCAAACGACGAGCCATACTACGAAGTTTAGGCGAAACGTAGGACGTAACAATACCCAAGGATCCATCACTCGTTATGTCGTGCGACGGAGGAGACACATGCCTCAAGCTATTGCAGAACACGCCGCGCTCCTTCAGGAATGCGCCGTGATAGGTCTAGCAGTTATGGCGGTCTGTGTGGCCGTGATCGCGATTCAAAAGACCATAAACGCCCATCGCATGAAATCGTCCAGTCTCCTCTTGCTTAGCGCCTTGGCCGATAACTTGCGACATCAGCGTATCCAGTCCACGATCGACGTTTGTAAAGGTTACAGAGACTCACATGTGGCGAAGGTCATAGTAATGGGCATGCTTGAGCGGCAGAGGTGTGAGATGTACGGTATGCCTGATGCCACGCTCACACTGGCCGTTGGCGGAGCGATGGATAGAAGCGTAGCGCTTCAGGTATTGGAGTGGAAGGAGCACCTCGGTCTCGTGGATGCAATTGGACGGACCGCCCCTTTCGTCGGCGTCGTCGCCGGCAATGCCGCCGGCGTGGCGGCCGGAACGTTACTGTCTCTCCTCACGATTTGGCTCGGGACATTTTTTAAGAGCCGCGGCGACGGACTAGAAGTCGAAATGAAGGGCGCCGCCGGTGAAATGAAGCAGTTTTTGTCAGCGCACGCCAAATGTCAGAAATGCCGCGCCGAGTCCCGCAATCTGCACTACGACACAGGGTATACCTGTCCGCGTTGTTGCCCGAAGTGCCAAACGGCCTAACTCGCCGTGGATGTTGTTGAACCGCCGTAAGTTGGCCCGGGCCTGAAGGCCCTCGGTGCATCCAAGTTAAGTCGGGTTCGTATCTGGAAACTTAACTTACGATAAGAGATCGTACACGGCGGTAAGTTGATTTTCCAGATACGACCTAACTTACGGTCCCTCATGCCGCAGACCGGAACCTCGACGTTCCAGCATAGCGGGTGTTGTGGCACTAGCCAGCGTCGGGAAAGATTAGGCTATCTTTGCCGCGTCATGCGTCCCCTTTTCGCCGTTGTCCTTCTCCTTCTGGCGGTGCGCGCGGCCGGCCAGGCGCCGCCACTGGTTGAGTCGATCGACGTGCGCGTGGTGAGCGTCGACGTCGTCGTGACGGATCGCGCCGGCAATGCGGTTCCTAATCTGACGAAGGATGACTTCGAGATTCTCGAGGAGAATAGGCCGCAGACCATCACGAACTTCGCGGAGCTCCGCGGCGACCCGGCGACTGCGGTGACTACGCCGAATGCGCCGCCGGCCGCCGGCGTCGCACCGCCGCGCACGCGCTCGTTCCTGATCTTCGTCGACAACGGCTCGATTCAACCGCAGATGCGGAAGCCGCTGGTCGATTCGCTGGAGCGCTTCGTCGATCAGCTCCGGCCGTCGGACGTGGTGTCGGTGGTGGGCTGGGGCCGCGGGATTCACATCGTCGCGCCATTGACGAGCGACAAGGGCACGCTACGGATGGCCATCGAACGGCTCGTGACGATGGCGCTCCCGGCGACGGTTCACAACGACCTGTCTCGCGTGCAGCGGCAGTGCACGAAATCCCTGAACATGGCGCTAACCGGAAGGATGCAGATGACGGCGGCGTACATCGAGTGCATCGCGGAGGCGCGGCGAGAGACATCGGCCGCGGCGAACGACGCGCGCCAGGTGCTGCAGGGGATCGACATCGCGCTGGCGATGATCGCCGATGCGCCAGGGAAGCGATCGCTGATCGTTGCTGGCGCGCAGATGCCGCGCAATCCCGGAGCGGCAATTTACGCGTGGGCGAACCAGCTCTTCACGCCGTACCTCAGCGGGTTCAACGCGCCGCGCGAGCGCCCCGAGGTTCGCGAGATGGAGCAGCAGGAACTGGCCGGTCAAGTGGCGCGCCGCGCCAGCGAGCGCGGCGTGACGCTCTACATGCTCGCGTCAACGTCGCCGGCCGGCATGAACGACTCCAGCTCGCCTGACTACACGCCCGACATGGGCGTGGCCTTTCTCCACCAGCGCGACACTGAGGATTCGTTCTCGGAAATGGCGTCACAGACCGGCGGCTTCATGGCTGGCAGGTCGCAACTTCAGCGCGCGCTGCAGGCGATCGATCGCGAAACCTCTTCGTACTACTCCCTCGGCTATCATCCAGCCGGCGAGTGGCGCGGCCCGCGCGCCATCGCGGTGCGGATGAAGAACAAGGAGTATGCCGCCCGGACGCGGCGGACCGTCTCACCACGCGACGCCGGCGAGACGATGCGCGACCGGGTGATCGCCAACGTCTTCCGCACCCCGGAAGAGACGAAGTGGAAGATCGCAGTCCGCGCGGGAAAGCCGCAGCGCGCCGGCCGCGGCACGTTCACCGTGCCGATCGAAGTGCGGATGGCGCCAACAATCACGCTGCTGTCGCAGGGGAATGACGTCGCCGGAGGATTCGAAGTGTTCATCTCCGTTGGCAACGAGAGCGGCGCGCTCTCCGACATGTTCCGCCACGTGCAGGGCGTGCGGATGCCGAAGGTCGATGAAGCGGCATTCCGCGCGACGCCGATCGTCTTCACCGCGTCGCTGACGGTGCGCGGCGGCGAGAACCTGCTGTCCGTAGGCGTAATGGATCAGGTAACGAATACCGCCGGATTCGCGCGCGCGGAGATCGTGGCGAAGGAACCATGATTCGCATGCTGCACCCGCCGCGGAGCTTTTATTTTTTGTGTCTGGTAGCAGCGCGCGCGGTAGCTCCATGTGCATGAGATAGAGCGATCTACGCTGCTTCCGTCTACTTGTTTCGAGACGGCCGGTGGCTTGCCTCTTGCGCAGTCTTCGCGGTGTGCTCAGCCCAGCGCTGGTAATAGTTGGCCTGACTCACAGTTTCGTCAGCGGCGAGAGAATCACTGCCAACAATGACGTGGGCAATTCGTTTGGCTCGTTCGCTCTTCAACCGATCGATGAATGCTTGCCAAATGCCGACTGGTTTCGGCCGCGTTAAGACTTGGTAAGCGAGCATGGACAGTTGGGATGCCTCTTCAATATCAATGGCTGGCGATTGTTTTTTCGTAGACATTCTTCAACCTCAGAGTACAACGTCAAGGGGGTCGCCGTCGAGAAGAAGATATGACGTTTCACCAAAATCACTGCGGCCATCCGCCGTCCACTCTTCGAATGACTCGCGTCGCAACTTCAAAACCACGCCTACGGCTCTGTTGTCTTTGAACTGTATCTCCTTGGGTGTTGATTTGGCATCGTTCCACAAAGCGAAAACCGTGCTCGGCGGTTCTCCGTCTTTGGGATGCGATAGACGGGTCATCCCTACGCTGGTGATCGTCAACACCGATGTTCCAGGATCATCCGCCAAAACCGCCGCATACCGCCCCGGCCAGCGCCGAAGAAGCTGTGGCCCGTCCATGAGCAAGGCAACGGCCAGAGTTGGTCCTACCGCGCGAACAAGCTCGCTGACGGGCTCCTGCCGTGCAAGATCTTCACAGATCAGCACAGTCACAGTCAGCCAAGTGTTGAGGTTGAGAAAGTGGAGATTTCTCTCGCCCAGTTCGATGTGCTCCCACCAAAACTCCTTGCCCGAGAACTTGGCCTCCATGCCGTATTGCTCAATCTGGCGGCGATCGAGGCGCCAACGATGGTGTTTCGATTGCTTCTGGACCAGAACTTCACCATGGTGCGGGAAGCCGAAGGCCGCGTGGTTTTGCCATTTGCTTCCCCGCTTCTTCCCTAGTCCGCCAATAACAATCGTATTCAGGGTTTCACACAGTTCAACATAATCATCTTCTCGAAGAGCAAGCTCTGGAAAGATCACGGCGTCGATCGCTCCACCCGCGACCTCGGCGGCGCGCTCAACGGCCTTACGCACGTCGACCAGATTAAAACCGCGCGTCGCGGCAGTTGTTTCATACTTGAAGAAGCCATAGCAAGCCGGCAGATTTCCTAGATCTGACTTCGACCGCTTGAACGCCTTGGAATCAATCGTTAGAGGCCACGGTAGAAGGAGAACTCGTGATAGATCGGTAAGAAGTGGCGCCGTGTGCCAATGAGGCTGCGTTTCTCCGCCGGTATACAGCGCCAAGTGATGCGACAGCGAGCGAAACGTCAGACCGGTTTGAGGTGTGTGGAGCTTGGGTAGCACGATTGAACGCGTAGCGTCGATCAACTGGCATAGGGTACGCCCTCCTGATTCGGCGAGGGTCTCCCAAGCTAGGGCTGAGAAGTCGTCGTTATCGCCAACGTAAAGCCCGGCATCGGCCGACGCTTCGTCCGCAGCTGCTAACAATTGCAGAAGCGCGCCTCGAAGCTCCGTGTCCTTCTGTAGAACGTCAAGCGGCTGCATCTGTTCTCGTATCAGCGCGGCCCACCAGCCACGAACCTCTTTCGGCGGAGGAGCCACCCTCCCCGCGGTGGCACGCCACTGATCGCCGACCTTGAAAATATGATCATTCCATTTTGTCGACGGGGGCCAGGCGTTCACGACATTCAGATACGCTCCTGAGCGCAGCAGTATCTCGCCAACTACAGCAAAAACGTCCACCGGCCAACTGGGACAATCGACAGGGAGAGACTGACCGAGCGCATACTGACCGCACTCCGAAATCGACAGTGTGCTGCGTGCTTTCGTCATTCGTGATAGATGGGGTTCTTGAAGTATACAGTAGCGCTTGCTGACGTCAATAGAGCAATGCGTGGATGAGCCGAGGCGCGGAGAGCTGGCATGGGGGAAGGAGTTCCCCACGCCGGCGACGCCTACACCTTGCTGCTTATGCGCGCCGCGCTGCAGCGCCGGCCGCTGCCGCACTTCTGACAAATCCGGTCACCTTCCACTATCGAACGAATCTGAAACACGATGCATCCACACGCATCCGCGGTACTCTCACCTCATGCGGCCCCTTCGCTACTCTATCAACGTCACGTTGGACGGGTGCTGCGATCATCGCGTGATGATCGCCGACGAAGCGTTGCACCGGCACGCGGCCGCGACCCTCGCGCAGGCCGATGCCCTCCTCTTCGGCCGGGTGACGTACGAGATGATGGAGGCAGGCTGGCGGACACCGGCGGGAGACAGGCCTGATTGGATGGAGCCCTTCGCCCGGACGATCGACGCGGCAAAGAAGTACGTCGTGTCGGGCACTCTGGAGCGGGTCGATTGGAACGCGGCGCTTTTGCGCGGAGATCTGGAGAAGTCCGTGCGGCAGCTCAAGCAGGAGGCTGGCAAAGGACTGCTTGTGGGAGGCGTGACCCTCCCGCTGGCGTTGGCAGAGCTGGGTCTCATTGATGAATACGAGCTCGTCGTGCATCCCAGGCTCGTGGGCCACGGACCCACGCTGTTCGCAGGACTGTCGAAGCCGGTCGATTTGAAGCTTGTGAACCGGCTCGAGCTCGGCTCGGGTGCGGTGGCGATGCGGTATGTGCCGAGGGGATAGCCTCCGGCACGTTCCTCCGATCGTCGAACCTATTTAATTGATGATTCGTGTAAGCGACCACGAGCGTTTCCCAATGATGGACGACAATGAACGACGGGAGCGCCTGCAATGAGGAACCTCTCGTACGTCACTGTCGTTATTCTCTGTCCACTCTTCGGCGTCTGGCCTGTCACTGCCGCAACGCCTGACGTCAGCGAAGCGATCCCGGCGACGATTGTGCTGCAAGGCGCGCAGGCGCCGGCCTGGGTCGATGGATCGACGGCGGTAACTCATGCAGGCATAGTCAACGGGGATGTGTTGCCCGATCACGGCGCCGGGGTGGCAGCTATTCTTGCCCTGCCGCAGAGCAATGGTTGCGCTTCAGTAGGTCCCATCGTCCAGGAGCGGCCCTTTACCCGCCAGCGCGGCAGTTTCGAAGACCTCATCACGCTCAGCCGGTCGATCGTGCTGGCCCGCATTACCGGGAAAGCTTACGGGTTTTGGGCTGGCATTCCCGGGCAACTTCTGCAAGTAACGCCTCAACGCGTTTTCGGCAATCGTTTGACTCGTATGTACTATTACTATTTCGTGCCGGTTGGCACGTTCCACGTTGGCAGTACGACGATTTGCAAAACCGATTCGCGGTTTGCTGCCCCCGGCGAGACCGGCAGCGAGGTCGCGCTGTTCGTCGATCAACCTGCCGATCGGGAAGACAAGCTCTTCATCCTGGAACCAGAGGACGTCATCGGAATCAATCGAGATAGCTCCTTGCGCTTGCCGGCGACGCTGGCGCATTCCGCAAATACGCACATGTGGGCGAAGTCAAACCTGATCGACAAGGTAAAAACGTTGCGTCGTGAAGTGACACGTTGATCCACGCGCTGTTGTCCACGCCCGGCTCGTGTTATTGGACGTAACCGATGTCCGAACCGTATTCCCCCGCGTGAAACGGATACTCATTCTCCTCGCGCTCCTGCTCGTGATCGCCTCTTGTGACGGCCATTCTCCGACTGATCCGTCCAGTGGCCATTCGGCAACTCTCTCTGGTGTCGTTACCGACTCTCGCGGAAACCCTTGGGGCGGCGTCAGTATCGGACTTGTGCAGTCTGAAGTGGCGGCCAGCGGACTGACCGATGATCATGGTCGATACTCCATCAAGACCGCCCCTGGGCATTATCGCGTTTGGCTTCAGCTCGGGCGCACCGGTCCCGGCTACTTTGTCAATGATGTCGATCTGATCGCCGGTCAGAACACGTACGACATCGTCTCCCGATAATCACGACACTCTCGCGAACTGTCGAAGGTCGAGCTCACTCGCCTCCGGGACGAGTGGTGTATAAACCCAGCTCGTCCGCCACAGATCATCGCGCGGCGCATCGGAGGAGATCATGGACCACATCAGAAAATCGAGTCTGTTGATCGCGACACTCTTGTTCGCGGCGTTGTCGTTGGCGTCCAACGCATCCGCGCAAACGCCTCGTGCGGACAATGGCATCGGCGCGGCGCAGGTCGATGCCATCTATCCCGATATCGAAAAGCTCTACATCGATCTGCACCAGAACCCGGAACTGTCTCTCCACGAGCAGAGGACGGCAGCAACGCTGGCGGCGCGCGTTAAAGCGTTGGGATATGAGGTCACGACCGGCGTTGGTGGCACCGGTATCGTCGCCATTCTCAAGAACGGCCCCGGTCCGGTCGTGATGTTGCGCACCGAGCTCGATGCGCTGCCGATCGAGGAAAAGACGGGCTTGCCATTCGCGAGCACGGTGAAAACGAAGAACGACGCAGGCGACGTCGTATCGGTGTCACACATGTGCGGACACGACATCCACATGGCGGCGTGGACGGGCACGGCCGAGCTCATGGCGAAGAACCGCGCGCACTGGCATGGGACGCTGATGCTGGTCGGCCAACCTGCCGAGGAGGTGGTGGCGGGCGCGAATGCAATGTTGCGCGATGGTTTGTTTACGCGCTTCCCGAAACCCGATTATGCGCTGGGCATCCACGACGAGCACTCCATGCCTGCCGGCGTCATTGGATTCCACGCGGGTTATTTCCGCGCCAACTCCACTGGCCTCGACATGACCATCTACGGCAAGGGCGGTCATGGCGCGTTTCCGCAGAGCGCGATCGATCCCGTGGTCATCGCCGCGCGCATCGTCCTCAACCTGCAGACGATCGTGTCGCGCGAGACCAATCCGATGGATCCTGCAGTGATCACAGTCGGCAGCATTCACGGCGGCAGCGCCTCCAACATCATCCCCGATCAGGTGAAGCTCCAGATCACCGTGCGTTCGCTCGACCCCGCGGTCCACAAGCGCCTGCTTGCTGCAATCGAGCGTCAGGCGAAATTCGAAGCGCTGGCCGCGAATGCACCGAAGGAGCCGCTGATCGAAACCAAGTCCAACACGGACGCTGTCTACAACGATCCCGAGCTGACGCAGCGCATGGTCGCCGCCGCGCGCGCCGTAATGGGCGCAGATCAAGTGGTCGAGATGCCCGCGCAGATGGGCGGCGAGGACTTTTCGCAATTCGGACTGGCAGGCGTGCGCGCGGTGTTGCTGCACGTAGGCGCGGTAGATGCCGCCAAGCTGGAAGCCTCGCACAAATCCGGCGTGCCGGTCCCCGGAGTG
>DATAMS010000240.1:0-13827 GCA_036260495.1 Thermoanaerobaculia bacterium | reverse complement strand
GCATCAAGCCCTGCGCGTTTTTGTTCGAGACGAGATGCGGACGAAAATCGGATTCTGATTCGATGATCGCGGCGACCAGCTCGGGGGCGAGACCATTCTTTAGTGCTTCGCGGTAGATGATTGAACCGAACGGCACCTCCGTTCGGAAGAACTCTTCTTTTGCGATGCCGAGGGTGAGTGTAGTTGCGGCTTGTTCGGGCTTCAAGAACGCTTCGCGGACTTTGCGCGTCGTGAATATGGGGAAGTGGCGATGGCCGATCGCCTCCTGAGCCAGCGCAGGCAGCGAAAGGTTCATCGCGTCGATGCCGATGGCGCCGAATGCGAGCGGCACGGTCACGAGCAACGCCACGCCGCGCCGTCTCGCCACGCGCAACGCGCGGCGCCAGAGCGTGCGCTCGCGGCGCGCGTGCGCCTGGCACGCACAGATTTCGCGGACGTCGCGCGAAGGCGTCCAGGAGTAATCCGAATCCGTTCGCGTCTGCTTCATGAGGCATCGCGATGGCAAGAGTCGGACCACGTTCGAGGCTGTTGAAATCAAGTCGTTCATTCGTCGTGGGTTACACTTCCCGCATGTCGTTCGATCGCATCGACCGCAGGCGTTTCTTTTTACTCGCCGCGGCGCCTTTGCTCGCGGCTCAGAAGGCCGCGATTCCTCACGCTCGGGAAGCGTTGCTTCAGTTGAATGGCTATGCCGTGAATGCGGAAACGCCGCTCGAGCTGCTCACTGAGTACCTGACTCCGAACGAGCTTTTCTTCGTCCGCAGCCACTGGATCCCGCGCACGCCCGACCCCAGGAAGTGGAGGTTGACGATCGACGGTGAGGTCGACCGATCACAGCAGTTTACACTTTCCGAACTGAAAAAACTCCCGCGCACGGACGTGACGTGCGTTCTTCAGTGCGCCGGCAACGGCCGCGGACTCTATTCGCCGCCGCTTCCGGGCGTGCAATGGCGCTACGGCGCGGCGGGCAACGCGCGATGGACCGGCGTGCGTGTGCGCGATGTGCTCGATCGTGCCGGCGTCAAAAGCAGCGCGAAGCATCTGCACTCATTCGGCAGCGATGTTCCGCCGGACAAAGTGCCGCCGTTTCATCGCAGCATCGAGATGGAGAAAGTCCTCGCCGATGGAATCCTTGCCTTCGCGATGAATGGCGAGCCGCTGCCTGTTGCGCACGGCGCACCGCTTCGTCTCATCGTTCCCGGCTGGGCAGGCGATCACTGGATGAAATGGGTGGTCCGTCTCTCTCCGCAGATCGAGCCCCAGAAAGGCTTTTACATGGAGACGGCGTATCGCTATCCGCTCGCTCCCGGCGCTGCGGGCATGACATTCAAGCCCGAGGAGATGAAGCCGGTCACGGAACTGTCCGTGAAGTCGAACATCACGACTGCGCCGAAACGGGCGCGGGCCGGACACGCGCAGGAAATCCGCGGCTTCGCATTTTCGGGCGCGCCTGACATCGCCAAAGTCGAGGTCAGCGACGACGACGGCGCAACGTGGCAGGAGGCGGCGCTCGATCCTCGTCATGATCCCTTCGCCTGGCGATTGTGGTCGTATCGATGGACGCCCTCGCGTGCGGGTGCGACGCGCATCTGCGCGCGCGCGACCGACAGCCGCGGAAACACGCAGCCACGCGAGGCGGTCTGGAATCAGAGCGGATACCTTCACAACGGCTGGCAGTTCATCGATGTCGAGGTGACGTCGTGAAGCGATCGATGGCCATCAGTTTGTCCGTGGCGCTGGCCGCAACGATTGCGCTCGCGGCAACGAAGCCGCAATTCGATCCGAAGCTTCCCGTGCTCGGAACGAAATTTCACTCGCTGCCCGCGGGCCATGGAAAGAGCCTCGCCGAAACGAGTTGCTTTCGATGTCACTCCGCGGACATGCTCGTGCAGCAGCGCCTGACAGAGAAACAGTGGACGGCCGAAGTCGACAAGATGATTCGCTGGGGTGCCGTGGTGAAGGATCGCGACAAGCCAATGCTGCTGGCGTATCTGGTGAAGCACTTCGGACCGGAGAACAAGTTCACGCCGGTCAGGACGCGGCCGTCGGGCTCTTGAGCCCCGCGCCCTCCGCGTCTCCGCGTGACAAGCTTTTAGACCGCGACAGCGACCTGCTGCCCTCGAAACAGCGCCTCGGTCTCGGCATTGAGCAGCACCCACAGTGTGTAAACACCGAGCGCTGTTCCGAACGGGAAACTGAGGATGTGCAGCACGCCGACGATGATCGCTACGATCCGCGCCCACGGCTGCATTTTCAGCAGGCCGATGCCGGCGAACATCCCCGGCAATGAGACGACGACGAGGAGGCACGCGATGCCGGCGCCGACCGCGCCGGTGATGAACATCGCCTCCCGGTCCCCCGAAATCGCACCGCCGAACAGGACGATGCTGCCGATTCCCAGCCCGACCAGAACGATGATTGCGCTATAGACGATGAAGCACCAGGCAAGAATGCGAACGTGATCTCTCATGATGCTGAATCTTACGCAGACCGGCACGCAGGGTTGCGATGGGAACATGCTACGCTTCGCTCAGGTTTCGGCAGTCTGCATTTCGACGAATGCAAAAGTAGAATTCAAACAAGGAGGCTCGGCAAAAAGATGCGTCATTTTGTTACTGCAACCGCCGTGGTCGCCTTTCTCGCGACAGGTCTGGCAAACGCGCAGATGAAGTCGGCTGTCCCGCCAGGAACGAAGCCATCGACGCCGCAGGTGACGACCGCGGTGGCTACTCCTGTCGCGGAGGCACCGCTGGAGTCCGCGCGCCGGATCACTCGCGAAGAAGCGATCAAGCTCATCAAAGCAAAGAAAGCCGTTTTCGTCGACGTACGGTCGAAGGAGCAGTACGACCAGGCGCACATCGCAACCGCGATGAGCATCCCACTCGGCGATATCATCACCCGCGCTCGCGAACTACCACCAGGAAAGCTCATCATCACGTATTGTGCTTGACAGAATGAGCACACAAGCGCCCGTGCGGTGCTGGACCTCAATGCTCATGGAATCAAGAACACAGCCGCGCTCCTCGGCGGATGGAGCGGCTGGCAGACAGCAAAGCTCCCTACCGAAAGCACGCCCGTAATGAAAAATTAGCGGCCATCTCGCAAGGCCCGGCGCTCGCCGGGCCTCGCACGCGCTTACTGGATTCCCTTGAAGAAGCGGTGAATCCGCGGGCGGTACCAATGGTTGCGGTCGAGCGAGAACGCCACGGCCATCGCCTTTCCGACGATGCGGCGCCGCTCGATCATCCCGATGAAACGGCTGTCGTTGCTGTTGTCGCGATTGTCGCCCATCACGAAGTAGTGGCCGGCAGGAACGACCAGCGGACCAAAGGAACGTGTGGCTGGAATCTGCGGCGTGAACATCACGTCGTGCGTCTTTCCGCCCATGGTCTCCTCGACGATGAATGAGGCGCCCTGCTCGTCATCGTCGCGTTGCGCCACCGGCTTCCAGACCGCGGCCTGGCCGTTGACGAGAAGCTGGTTCTCACGCATCTCGATCTTGTCTCCGGGCAATGCAACCACCCGCTTGACGAGCCGCACGCCATCGGCCGGCGAGAAGAGGACGACGATGTCGCCGCGCTTCGGATCGCTCCATTTCACCAGCTCGATCATCGTGAACGGTACCTTCAGATCGTAGGCGAGCTTGTTGACGACGACGCGGTCGCCCTCCTCGATCGTCGGCTTCATCGATCCGGTCGGGACATCGTTCCAGTCAGCCAGCGCCGAGCGGAGAGAGCTGATGACCAGCAACATCAGGAGAAAGACGCGTACTTCGTAAAAGACTTTTTTCTTATCCATCGGTTTCTGTACGCACTTTCCGGCCGAGGCCGTCTGATCTGCGGGTCCCTGCAGGCTTGGAGATTATCGTGAGAGAGCGAAGCAACGGAGGTTTCAACGCCTCGCCGGCTTCATCGTAGTAGTGAACAGCATCACATCCACGGAGGACATGAACGTCATGAAAAAGCTTCTCATTGCATTGACCGTAGCGGCGACGTCGGCGATCGCTTTCGCCCAGACGCCCGCAGACAGTGCGCCCCATCGTCACGGACATCACCGCGGCTTCCATCAGCTCGGCGCCAAACTCAATCTCACCGATGCCCAGAAACAGCAGATGAAGGATATTCGCTCCGCCGATCGCGCGAGCAACCAGCAGCTCTACGCCGATTTCGGCGCGAAGTTGCACCAGCTCCGCGCGTTGCGGCAGGCAAACGATCCCGGCGCCGCGGCCCTGAAAGCGGAGATCGAATCGATGAAGCCGCAGATCGAGGCCGCGCGCAAGGCCAATCGTCAGGCCATGCTTGCCGTGCTGACGCCTGACCAGCGCGCTCAGCTCAAAGAAGCCCGGCAGTCGCGAGGTTTGGGAGTCCGAGGTTCCGGCGTCCGGCGCGGCAACGCGATGCGCCATGCGGTAGCGTCGAAATTGAATCTCACCGACGAGCAGAAGAGCCAGTTCCAGCAGCTTCGGAAAGCCAATCAGGACAAAAACCAGCAGCTCTTCGCCGATGCCAAAGCAAAGCGCGATGAGTTTCATTCGCTGAAGAAGGCGAACGACCCTCGCGCCGCGGATGTCAAGGCGGAGCTCGAAGCGCTCCGTCCACAACTCAAGGCCGCGCGGCAGGCGCAGCACGAAGCATTCCTCAGCATCCTCACGCCCGAGCAGCGTTCTCAGCTCGAGCAGTGGAAGAGCCGGCGCGAACAGCAGCTCCGCTGACTCCGTAGTAGCTCCCCCCCTCCCTCAGCGCCGCCGGAGCAATCCGGCGGCGCATTTTTTTTGGGGGCTAGCTCACGGCCGGTCAGGCTGCCGTTTCGAATCGGCTGAAACGGGGTGCTAACGGCAAGATCACCACGCATTTCTTAGAAGAGACCAGAACAAATCGGCGGTCTCACCGGCACCGGACAACACTACAAGGGTCACTAACCCGGCGGCAGGCGCCGTAAGCACGGTGAGTCCGATGAGGACAGTCTTCGCAGCGAATCGTGCTCCGCTCGCATTTGCGAGACGCGTTCGAAAGACATAGAGCCCGATGGGACCAGCCGAGACAATCGCCAGGAACAGATACAAACAAAAAGAGATGAGTGGCGGTGGAGATTGCAAGCTCATATCCATGTGTCGTCCCCGAGAAATGAATAGGCCGTAAGGCCGTAAGGCTGAAAAATGTTGCAGCGCCTCGACTAACTTCCCCGCTGCCCCCTCCGGTTCACGATCGACATGAACTCGTCCCGCGTTCGCTCGTCGTTGCGGAACTCGCCGCGCAGCACGTTGGTCTCCATGAACGACGACTCCTGCTCCACGCCGCGCATGACCATGCAGAGATGAACGCCGCCCATCCAGACGGCGATGCCGCGCGGCTCGAGGATTCGCTCGATCGTGTCGGCCACGTCGTGGGCGAGATGCTCCTGCGATTGCAGCCGCCGCATGTGAACCTCGACGATGCGCGGGATCTTCGATGCGCCAATGATCATCTTCTCGGGAATGTAGCCGACGATGAAATGTCCGAAGAACGGGAGGATGTGATGCGCGCAGAGCGTCTTGTACGTGCCGCCGATCACGACCAGGTTCTGGCACTGCTCGTCCGCCGAGGAGCAGGCTTTGCGGAAGAGGGTAGTGAGCTTTTTCAGGTCTGTGTAGTCATAACCGCTCGTCATCGTCACCAGCGACTCCGACCAGCGGCGCGGGGTGTCGCGGATGTTCTCGTCTTCCATGTCGACGTGAAGGAGCTTGAGCACTTCACGAAGGTGATGCTGAAGTTTTTCGCGATCGACGGAAGCCCGGGGAAGGGCCAGCAGGCGATCCTCGATGATGGCTTCAACCTCGGGGGCAACGACGAGACCCGTTGTATCGTTTTTCATCGCGGCGAAGTGTACGTGATTCAAAATCCGCAACTAAGCAATTGTAGAACCACACGATTGACAACTGAATGAGCGTTCATTCATAATCAATACCCTTCTGCCCAATCGCGGCGGAACGATTTGTGTAACAGCCCCATCCGAAGGAGTCTCAAATGGCCGAAGTCAAATCACAAGGTGCCGTCGATGCGATGGATGTCGCCGAGGGCGCGCGCGAGACCGAGTGGGAAAAGCCGTCATTCGTCGGCGATCTTTTCCTCGGCAAGCTCAATCTCGATCTGATCCATCCCTTCCCCGAACAGCCGGAAGCGGACCGCGCCGAAGCCGACGATTTCCTGGCCCGCCTGCAGCGCTTCCTCACTGAGAACGTCGATGCCGACAAGATCGACCAGCAGGGCGAATACGACTACTCGCTCTTCGATGGGCTCAATCAGCTCGGCGCCTGGGGCATGAAAATCCCGAAAGAGTACGGCGGCCTCGGGTTCAGCGCCACGAACTACAACCGCGCCATCGGCCTCGTGGCCACGTGGTGCGGATCGACGGTAGCGTGGCTTTCGGCGCATCAGTCCATCGGCGTTCCGCAGCCGCTCAAACTCTTCGGAACTCCCGAGCAAAAGAAAAAGTACCTGCCCCGCCTCGCCAAGGGCGCGATCTCCGCGTTCGCGCTGACCGAGCCGGGCGTCGGCTCCGATCCCGCCAAGATGGAGACGACCGCGGTCAAATCTCCCGACGGCAAAGGGTGGATCATCAACGGCGAAAAGCTCTGGTGTACGAACGGAACGAAGGCCGAGCTGCTCGTCGTCATGACGCGCACCGCGCCGAAGATCGTCAACGGCAAAGAGAAAAAGCAGATCTCAGCATTCATCGTCGAGACGAACAGCCCCGGCTTCTCCGTCGAGCATCGCTGCCAGTTCATGGGCCTGCGCGGCATCGGCAACGCGCTTCTGAAGTTCGACAACGTCTTCGTTCCCAACGAGAACCTGCTCTGGGGCGAAGGCCTCGGGCTCAAGCTCGCACTCATCACGCTGAACACCGGCCGTCTCACGATTCCTGCCGGCTGCGCGGCGGCGGGACGCAAGATGCTCGACATCGCCAAGGATTGGGCGAACGAGCGCGTGCAGTGGGGCGCGCCGATCGGCAAACACGAAGCGGTGGCTGCGAAGATCGCCTGGATGGCGTCGCACACCTTCGCGATGGAAGCGATCGTCTGGCTGACGTCAGGACTTGCCGATCGCGGCAACGTCGATCTCCGTCTCGAAGCAGCGATGGCGAAATTATTCAACACCGAGGTGGCGTGGCAGATCAGCGATCACCTCGTGCAAATTCGTGGAGGACGCGGTTACGAGACCGCCCAGTCGCTCCGCGAGCGCGGCGAGAAGGGCTATCCCGTCGAGCGGATCATGCGCGACATGCGCATCAATCGCATCTTCGAAGGCACAAGCGAGATCCAGCATCTCTTCATCGCCCGCGAAGCCGTCGATCCGCACATGAAACGCGGCTTCAAGATTCTCCAGCCCGAAACGCCGATGGGCGAGAAGCTCAGCGCCGCCGCGAAGGCTGGCGTTCACTACGCCGGCTGGTATCCCTCCCGCTACCTCGGTTGGTCGCGTTTCCCGAAGTTCGGCGAATTCGGCAAGCTGACGGGCCACATGGGCTACATCGAGCGCACGTCGCGCCACCTTTCGCGCTCGATCTTCCACGCCATGATGCGCTTCCAGGCAAAGCTCGAGCGCAAGCAGATGGTGCTCTTCCGCATCGTCGACATCGGCACCGACCTCTTCGCCATGGCCGCAGCGATCAGCTACGCGACCATGCTGGCCAAGAAGGGCGGCGCGGAAAAGAAGAACGCCGTCGATCTCGCCGATGTCTTCTGCCGCGAAGCGCGGATGCGCATCGACGCCAACTTCGACAACCTCTTCACCGATCACGACGATGCCGCCTATAAGCTCGTCATGAACCTGCTCAAAGGCGAGTTCGAATGGTTCAAAGGCCAGGTCGTCGACGACCCGGTCATGCCAACGCCGGAGCAGGTCGAAGAGGCGATGGCGAAGCTGGCCTGACGTCCGGCCGGCAGAAGGGAATGTCCCTGTGGGCGTATCCGCGCGGATCATCGTGACGGCGCGCCCACAGGACGTGAGCCCCTTCGGTGAGCGCGGCACGCGTTCCGCGAGTCTTCCCCGTGACCAGGAAATTCAGATCATCGTGAAGGTGGCATTGTTCATCTCGTACCACAGAAGTCGATCGAGGAGATGCGAGGCTTTGCTCCGGGCTTGACCGAGGGACTCCGCAACAAGAGCGATCGTGTTTGAACGTCGTTCCAAACGTCGTCCCGCGGAGATCACGGAGGTCTTCTTCGCGTCCTCGGCGTCTCCGCGTGAAACGCCGTTCAAATCCGCGCTACGCCTTGCAGCGCTTCGCACGCATCGCGATCCGCGCTGGCAGCGGCAGATTCACGGTGTGATCGGGCAGCTTTGGATCGGCCGCGAGAAGCGCTTTCACCGTATCGTCCTGGCAGGCGAAAACGGTGAAGCGATCGACGTCGGGGACGCCGGATCGGGCGAGGTCGAGGGCGGTGATGCCGTCGCTCGTGGCGATTCGCGGGTTGGCGCCGCGGGCGAGGAGCAGTTTTACGATGTTGGTGTAGCCGTAGCCGGCGGCCATCATCAATGGTGTCGAACCGTCGCGCTCCGAGGCGTTCGGATCGGCTCCGGCGTCGAGGAGCGCCGAGACTGAGGCAGGTTGCGCTTTGTGGATCGCGTGAAGCAACGGAGTCCATCCATTGACGGCTGCGTCGCGGAGGTTCGGATCGGCGCCGTGGCTGCGCAGGAGGCGGATCATCGGTACGTTTCCGGCGCGGGACGCGGCGATGAGCGGCGTGTAGCCAGCATCGTTGCGCGCATTCGGGTCGAGTCCGGCGTCGAGCATGCGCGTCATTTTTGCCACGTCGCTCGCGCCGGCGGCTGTCGTAGCAGGCGAGGCGGGGCCGAAGTGGCAGGCGAATGTGGACATCATGGAGAGGATGAAAACGGCAAGGCGTCGCATGGCGACAAGGTAGGCCTCGGGCGTACTCATGTCAAGTACTTTGTGTATTCAAGTGAAATAGCTTTCAGATAAGCCCTGTTCGACTCAGCTCCGAAACAACCATTTGTGGGGAGAACTATGTCTGACCAGAAAGCACACGACCTTCTTCGTAAGCACAACATCTCGCTCGACGACGTGAAGCAACGCCGTACGACGCTGCACCACCTTCGCCACATCGTGCACTCCGAGGAGCTGCCGTTCGATGTGTTCAAGGCGCTGGTTAAGCTGCGCCGGTAGTGAAAAGCAGAGATCAGAGATCCGCAGTGATCAATCAAGGGTCGTAGATTTTGCGGATTGGTGATTGGTAGATCAGAAGGGCCTGCGGACCCTTCGCTGTTTTCAGGAACAACCGCCCGCTCGCCCTCCTCTCTCGATCGCGACGCGCGATCTCCACGTTTTGCCGCGCACACCGGTGCGAATGACTCGCCATTCCCACTCCCCACTCCCGACTCCCCACTCCCTGCACTACAATGGCCCGCTCTATTCTGCCCGGAGGGATTTCGACTTTGCCGTTCCGCGAAGATGCCCAGCGTTTCATCGATCAGAAAAAATTCGACGATCTCGAATCTCTTTGGATGTCGCAGCTCGAAAAAGATCCGAGCGACGTCGATTCATTCATCGCCGCCGCCCGATCGCTTCGCAAGGCGGAGCAGCGCACGCAATCCGACACACTCCTCGGCCTCCTCTCCGACACGTTCCTCGAGAAGAAGGCCTGGCCGCTGCGCCTTCAGGTGCTGAAGGAGCTGGGACGCCTTTCGCGGCATCCGGCCACGCTGCGTCCGGCGATCGAGCAGGCGCTACGCGGCGCGCATGGCTCGCACAAAAACTTTCAGCGCGTCTACGACTTCGCCGGCTTCTCCGATCCGACCAGCAATCCGGTCGAGAAGGCGGAGAAGATCGAGACCTGGCTGCGCTACGACGAAGGCGAGATGTACTTCATGGCCGGCCGCGGCGCCGGCATCGTCACTGAGTTGAACCCCGAGCTCGGCATCGCCCGGCTCGATTTCGACAAAGGCGAGCGGGTCTCGATGCCCATCGGCGCGGCTGCGAAATATCTCGTCCCGCTGCCGCCCGGTCACGTGCTGCGTGAGAAGTTCACGGACGCGGAGAAACTGCAGGCCGAGGCGAAGAAATCGCCGTCGCAGTTCTTCGCGCGAATCCTCCAGAGTTTTGGGCGGCCGATGCAGATGGCCGAAGTGCGCGATGCGGTGATCGGCATCGTGCCGGAAGAGAAGTGGAGCTCCTGGTGGACCTCGGCGCGCAAGAACACGCAGATCGTCATCAGCGGCAGCGGCGCGAAGGCCAGCTACTCGTGGAGCTCGTCGGCGGGCGAAGCCGATCAGGCCATCAAGCGCGATTTCGATCGCGCGGAACCGAAAGTCAAACTCGATCTCGCCCGCAAACACAGCGCGCGCAGCAAAGACCTGGCGGATTACTTTTCGGGCAAGCTCGCCGCCGAGGCCGCGCGAATCGCGCCGCGCGATCCGGCGGCGGCGTGGCAGATCGCCGCGACGCTGGAGACGCTTCCCGGCGAATACACCACGTTGATCGATCCGAAGTCGCTCATCACCGGTCCGCTGGCGTCGCGCGTCATCGCGGCCATGACCGACAAACCTCTTCGCGAGCGCGCGCTCGCGCAAGTGCGCGAGTTGCACCCGGAATGGCCGAAGGTTTACACCGAGGTGTTCTTTCTCGATGAAGAGCCGAGGATCATGTCGCTCATCGTTTCGGCGCTCGAAGAAGGCGGCCACAACGACCTGCGCGATCGTCTGATCGATGAGACGCTTCGCTATCCACGCCGTCATCCGCGCGCGTTTTACTGGTTCGTCAAGCAGCTCAACGAATCGGAGACGCTGACTGACAAGACGAACTACACGCTGCTCTTCCAGATCATCGATGCGATCAACTCCGATGAGTTCTCCGCGGTTCGCGCGCGGCTCAAAGATATGTTCGATCAGGGCGGACTCGTGCTCCGCATCATTAGCGGGGTCGACAACGAAGAACAGGCTCGCAAACTGGTCGACACGCTCGATCGCTACGGCGCGATCGAAGAGTACCGGCGCGAGATCGCCAAGCACGCGGCGATGATGAAGTACCCGCATCTTCGCGAGCCCGAGGCCGAGCCGGTTTACGCAACAGCGGCGATGCTGGAGCAGAAGCGCGCCGAGCTGACGAATCTGAAGACGGTGGAGATTCCCGCGAACTCACGCGCGCTTCAGGCCGCGCGCGAGATGGGCGATCTTCGCGAGAACTTCGAGTACAAAGCCGCGCGCGCCAGAGCCGAGTATCTGTCGGCGCGCGTCGGTGAGCTGGCCGCGGAGATCTCGCGCGTGCAGGTGCTCAATCCCGAGCAGGTCGACACCTCAATCGTACGCGTGGGAACGAAAGTCGGTCTCGCCAACGGCGACGAGCGCCGCGAGGTCACGATCCTCGGGCCGTGGGAGTCCGCGCCGGAGCACGGCGTTTACTCCAATCAATCTGATGTCGCCAAAGCGCTCCTCGGACACGCCGCCGGCGATCTGGTGACGTTCATGGGGAACGATTACCAGATCGAATCGATCAGGATGTGGGCGAGCAATTGAAGAGTGAAGTTTGAAGAGTGAAGAGTGAAGTGAAGACCTTCACTTCTCGAGATCCTTCACTCTTCACTCTTCACTCTTCAACCTTCACTCTTCTTCGTGCCGCGCTGATCGTTCTCGAAACGCTACAATCGCCGCACGAAGAAATGGATCGTCGTCCTCTCAAGACGCGTGACCGCGGTTGGGCGAAAGCGTTGGCGGCACTGCTGGTGCGCTGGCGGGTGCGGCCGAACGCGATTTCCATCTTCAGCGTCGTCTTCGCGATCGGAGCGGGAACGGCGTTCGTTGCGAGCAGGGACGCCGAGGGCGTAACGCGCGTCTTGTTGTTGATCGCTGCGGCCTTAGGCATTCAGCTTCGCCTGATCTGCAACATGCTCGACGGCATGGTCGCCGTCGAAGGGAAGATGGCCTCGAAGACCGGCGACATCTTCAACGAGCTGCCAGACCGCATCGCCGATCCGGTGATCATCATCGCGGCCGGTTACGCCATCATTCGGTTCTACTCGCTCGGTCCAACGCTCGGATGGTGCGCCGGTTTGCTCGCGGTGATGACGGCGTACGTGCGCGTTCTGGCCGGCTCCGTGCGCGCGAAGCAGGACTTCTGTGGGCCGATGGCGAAGCCGCACCGCATGGCTACGCTCACGTTCGCAGCGATCGTCGATGCGGTCGCCGGCTACTTCCGCTACCGCGATTACGCGTTGATGCTGGCGCTGATCCTCATCATCACCGGGACGATCGTCACAATGATTCGTCGTACGAGCCGCATGGCCGCTGAGCTGGAGTCGCGGTGAGGCTGGTTGTCGCGAAAGGTGTCGTCGGAATCGCGCGCATCCTCGCGGGCGGCAACGTGCGGCGCGTCGGATTCACGCCCGACGACCGGCAGCGGATCTACTTCGTCAACCACAGCAGCCATCTCGATTTTGTCCTGGTCTGGGCCGCGTTGCCGCCGCGCCTTCGCTCGATGACGCGGCCGGTTGCGGCAAAGGATTACTGGGACAAGCCCGGCCTCCGCCGCTACCTCGGCGTCAAAGTGTTCAACGCCGTGCTGGTGGAACGGAACCCGACTGCCGGATCGCCGAACGCGATCGATGTCCTTCTCGACGGGCTCGGCGACAAGCACTCCCTCATCATTTTTCCCGAAGGTACACGCGGCGACGGAACCACGATTGCGTCGTTCAAGAGCGGCTTGTACCGGCTGGGAAAAGCGCGGCCGGACGTCGATCTGATTCCGTCGTACATCAACAACGTCAACCGCGTTCTGCCGAAGGGCGAGTTCGTTCCCGTCCCGATGCTGGCCTCGGTCAGCTTCGGCGAGCCGATGCACGTCGGCGAGGACGAGGACAAGAACGCGTTTCTCGACCGCGCGCGCAACGCAATCCTGGAGCTGCGGCAATGGTGAACATGATTCGCGACCGGCAGACGCTGCTCCTCTTCGCGGGAATCCTCGCGCTGCTCGTAGTGGCGACGCTCATCGGCCAGATCATGCGCTGGCGGCGCCGCAGCGACGTCGTCGACAACCTCAACGCGCGCATCAAGGCGTGGTGGGTGATGTCGGCGGTCTTCGCGATTTCGCTGCTCACCGGCGGCCTCGGGTCGGTGATTCTCTTCGGGCTCCTCTCGTTCTTCGCGTTGCGCGAATTCATCACGCTGACGCCGACCCGTCCCGCCGATCACTCCGCGCTCTTCTGGGTTTTCTTCATCATCCTGCCGCTGCAGTACTACCTTGTGGCCACGCAGTGGTACGGCTTCTTCAGCGTTCTCATCCCGGTCTATGCCTTTCTCTTCATTCCATCGCGCATCGCCATCTCCGGCGACCCAAACGCATTTCTGGAACGCAGCTCCAAGATCCAATGGGGCCTCATGGTCTGCGTCTATTGCGTGAGTCACGTTCCCGCGCTTCTCATGCTGGAGATTCCCGGCTACGCGGGCAAGAACGCGCGGCTGCTCTTTTTTCTGGTCGTGATCGTTCAGCTCAGCGACGTGCTGCAGTACGTCTGGGGCAAGCTCTTCGGCAAGCACCGGGTGGCCCCGCACATCAGCCCGAGCAAGACGTGGGAAGGCCTGCTCGGCGGCGTGCTCTCCGCGTCGGCGCTGGGCGCGTGCCTGGCCCCCCTCACGCCGTTCTCGGTGAGCCAGGCCGCCGGGCTGGCGCTGCTGATCGCCGTCCTCGGCTTCTTCGGCGGCATCGTCATGTCGGCCATCAAGCGTGAGCGCGGCATCAAGGACTGGGGCACCCTGATCGAAGGCCACGGCGGCATGCTGGACCGGATGGATTCGCTGTGTTTCTCCGCGCCTGTCTATTTTCACGTACTGCGCTACT
>DATAMS010000236.1:0-1529 GCA_036260495.1 Thermoanaerobaculia bacterium | reverse complement strand
AGCGTCCACATGCGGAAGCACGATTCTTCGAGGCGGGGGGCGCGTTTCGTGTCGCCGCCGAGCTCGAGGACGGCGGGCAGGAAAGCGTGCAGCGCGCCGAATTCGGGATTCGTTCGCTTGCCGGTGTTCATGTCCACTTCGCCGTACCAGAGGCCTGATGGCGTTTTCTCAGCGAGGTTCTTGTTGAGCGCTCGAATGCTCGTCTGCCACATCGACTCGCATTCCTTGTCGCCGAAAAGGCGTGAGCACTTCAGCACATACTCGTAATACGAATCGATGCCGCCGCCAACGTGGCTGGCCTTGCTGACCCACGCGCCGGTTTCGACGTCGATCTCTTCGCCAACGAGATCGATCTTCGAGCGGCGCTTGTACAACGCGACGAGCGCGCGCTTCGCTTTCTCCATATACACCGGGTTGCGCGTCAGCTTGCTGAGCGTTCCGAATTCGAGAATCAACGTCCCAACCTCGGCGGGATTCGATCGCGCGCCGCTCGTTTTTCCGGTGCGCAGGTTGACGTACATGTAAGGCATTCCGGTTGGCGTGTTGAACGCCGGAAGTAAACGGGTGCCGAGGTCACCGGCGAGATGGAGGAGACGGGCGTCGCCGGTCATCTCGTAGGCGGAGAGGAGGCCCCCAAGCTCGCGGATCGTGATCTCGAAGACCTTGACGTTGATGTCTTTGTCGAAGGAAAGATGATCGACGATCAGCGACTTCGCCTTGTCCGCTTCATCGTTGAAACCCATGAGAAGCAGCGTGTCGAGCGAATCGACGGGCGTCATCAGAAGCGACTCGCCGTACCAGTCGCGCGGCTGTTTGCTCAGCGGCCGCAGTTCGTCGTGACCCCACGCATATTTCTCGTACGCCTTCCATGAGTCGAGAAACTCGGCACGGACTTTGGCGGCCATGGCCGCACGATCGACCGGAGCAGCGGACACCGGCAGGGCAGCGAGAAGGATGATCGCCAGGATGGTCGCGACAGTGCGTAGCTTCATGAGCCGCGAGTATAGCCACGCTCTCAACGGCAGCGCGATGCGGTGATCCTGTTCGCGTACTGGTACCGCGTTCGATGAGAAAGGCTGGAGAAAAGGTGTGCGAATGCCAGTCAGTGCGCGAGAACGCTTGCCTGCAACTGCGCGGAAGCTTTGTATCGACTTTGAACGCGATTGCGATACGAGATCGTGCGCGCCGCGACGCGGTGGATGTAGTCGATCGTTTCCGGATACTCGGGAACGTCGCCGAGTCGTTCGACGGTCCCTTCGCCTGCGTTGTAGGCAGCGAGCGCGAGGCGTTCATCACCGAAGCGGTTGAGCAGATAGCGGAAGTACTTCGTCCCGGCCGCGACGTTGTTGTGCGCATCGAACGGATCGGTGCAGCCCATGAGCCTTTGTGTCTCCGGCACGATCTGCATCAAGCCCTGTGCGTTCTTGTTCGATACGAGGTGCGGGCGAAAATCGGATTCCGATTCGACGATCGCAGCGATCAGCTCAGGAGCCAGATCATTCTTCAGCGCTTCGCGATAGATGATCGAA
>DATAMS010000234.1:0-3156 GCA_036260495.1 Thermoanaerobaculia bacterium | reverse complement strand
ACAAAAAGGGAGAGTTCGGCTTCGATTTCAAGCGCTTTGGCGTGCGTGTTCCGACTGTGGTCGTTTCTCCTTATGTCGAGGCCGGATCCGTGTTCCATGCGTCCGGCTCCGTACCCTACGATCACACGTCGATACTGGCGACGATCGAGCGTACATTCGGAATCCAAAATCTAACGCAGCGCGATAAGGTCGCACCAGATCTGGGCCCTATTCTCACGGCCGCGGCGCGCACGGATTCTGCACCATTGCCGCTAGCACCTCAGGAGGCCGTTGCCATGGTCAAGCTTTCACAACAGAAGGACGCCGCCGCGCAGCCGCTTAACGACTTACAGCGTGGCATGGTAGAGGCGATGAAACAAGTTGTCGCACAACAGACAGTAGCCGCTAAGCCCAAGGCTAAAGGAGCAAAGCCGAAGGCGAAGTCTACGAAACTGGCTGCCCAGGCAAAGAAATCAAAAGCAGAAGTCACCATTCTTATTGCGCAACCGGTGGAGACGGTCGACGATGCGCAACGGTTCTTCGCGGAGGCCAAGAAGAAGACGGGCCTATAGTGTCACGTCACGTTTGTAGGAACCAGTTGCCTCGCAGGGCGAGCAGGTGAGCACGATCTTCGGTAGGCCGAGCTTGGACTGGATCTCTTGCAAGCTGGACGTGCCATTCTCTGTCGCCCGTTGAAACGGGCTTCGCAAATAGGAATGGTCTTGGGATCCCCCGGCTGTAGCCGGAGGCTACGGATCTACTATCAGACGAGCGCTACGAATCGCTCGGAATTGTTTCCCTCAGTTTGACGAGAATCCCTTCTTCTGCCTCGGCGTGAAGTTTCCGCGCTCGCTCCCAGGCAATATCGGCGCGTGCAATCAATGATGCGCGGCGTGAGGCATCGCTCAATCCTGCCAAATTGATGCAGACGTTCTGATACGCGCCAGCCGCGGCGGCGCGGGCGGCTTGGGCGCCGACGCCGGCGTCCGAAAGCGAGGCTTGCAATCCGATGCGGCCTACTTCCATACACAACTCGATCGCCTCGGCGCAGGACTCGAGGACACCAAGGGGGACTTCGGTGGCGGCGACGGTGGCTTCGGTCATTGCCGCGTCGCGCGCGGACTGCTCCTCGGGGGTCGACTTCGGCATGCGCATGGCGTCGAGGAGTTGGTCGAAGGCGGCGGTGTCGGCGTCGACGGCGGCGAGGAACGCATCCTTTAAAGATTGTGCGCGGACGGCGATGCGATCGAGGTCCGTTTGCTTCGACTCGAATCCTTTTCGTGTGTGCGAGAGGACAGCCACCATCGATGCCAGTCCGGCGGCCATCGATGCCATCAGCGCGGAGACGGAGCCGCCGCCGGGAGCGGGCGAATCGCTCGAAAGCTCGTCGATGAAGTCGCGCACGGTCATCGATGCCAGCCGCGCCGGTGTAGCCAGCCGGTACTCAATCACGCGCTCTTTCGGATCGAACGGCTTGAGCTCCGACAGTCCGAGCGTCCGGATGGCGGCGTGCATGAGCGCGGATTCCGAAACGCCCGTCGGCCGGCCCATGCGCCCGAGGTAGTGGCGGCCGGCGGCGAGCAGTACGTCGCGGGGCACGAGGCCGACGATCTCCGAGCCGGTCACGCGCAGGCCGCGCTCGCGTGCGCGCTCCTCGCACGTGTCGAACACGACGTGCAGCGGCGCGATGTCGAGGTCGGTGAGGTTGATCGATACTTGCGCGCATCCGAATTCAGGGATGACCCAGCCGACCGCTTTCACCGATTTGAGCAGGCCCGGCTCCCACATCGGTTCGCCCTTTGCGTCGACGATCGGGTTGCCGTCATCGTCGCGCTTCATGCGGCCGCGCTCGCGCACGTCGAAAGCGACGCGCGTGGCCAGGCGTTTATCCAGCGTGTTCAGGTTGACGTTGTAAGCGACGAGGAACTTGCGCGCGCCGATGACGATGGCACCGGTACGCGGAACGAATGCGGCGGGACCGAAGTCGGGAGCCCATCGCGGGTCCGTCACTTTGCGCGCGCAGCCTTCGTATTCGCCTTCGCGCACGTCGGCGAGATTGCGGCGATGCGGCGCGCTGCACGCCGCTTCGTACAAATAGACGGGGACATGCAGCTCGCGTCCCACGCGCTCGCCGAGGCGGCGGGCGAGATCGACGCAGTCATCCATCGTCACGCCGGAGACCGGGATGAACGGGACGACATCGACGGCCCCGATGCGCGGGTGCGCGCCGCGATGCGTGCTCATGTCGATCAACTCGATGCCTTTGCGAATGAGCTGGAACGCCCCTTCGATCACGGCTTCGGGTTCGCCGACGAATGTGATGACAGTGCGATTGGTGTCCGCGCCAGGATCGACGTTGAGGAGCGTGACGCCGTTGACGGCTGCTGCTGCGGCGGCAACTGCTTCGTACACGTCCGCGCGGCGGCCTTCAGAAATGTTTGGTACGCACTCGACGAGTTTCATGCGCTGCGAAGGCTAACTCAAAAGCGTTTCACGCGGAGACGCGGAGCGCACCGAGCCTCTTCTCCGCGTCCTCCGCGTCTCCGCGTGAAACGCTTTTCAAGTCTCTTCGCCGCTTTCGCGGACCGAAAGCCAACTGCCGAGGTAGCCGGCGAGCATGCCGCCGGCGAGGAGGGAGAGGACCTTCTGCCAGGGAAGGAATCCGTTGAAAAGGAATCCCCACATCAGCGAATTGCGCGGCGCGAGGAAGTGACGGCCGGCGAGGAACGCGGCGAGGAGCAGGACAATCGAGACCATCGCGCCGATGAGACCTTGCAACAGTCCCTCGATCAGGAAGGGGCCGCGAATCATCCGCTCCGTCGCGCCGACGAGACGCATGATGGCGATCTCTTCGCGGTACAGCATCATCGTCAGGCGGATGACGTTGGCGATCGTGAATGCGGCGGCGACGGCGAGCACGCCACCGGCGATGAGTCCGGCCAAGTTGACGAGGCGGATCAGTTTCCGCAGCGTCTCCACCCACTCCCAATCGAACTGGACTTGTTCGACGCCGCTGATCGCGCGCAATTCATTCGCTTCGCGCGCGAACGCGGGTGACTGCGCGACGACCGGCGAAACGTCGCACTCGAACGATGCGGGAAACGGATTCTCGTCGAGCTGTCCGACGATGTCGGAGAGATTGGCGAAGTACTGTTTGAATCTTGCCAGCGCAGCCTC